>JBEPVC010000206.1:0-4374 GCA_041691235.1 Chitinophagaceae bacterium | reverse complement strand
GATAAACCAATCAGCACAGGATTTTCATGTTGAATTTGTTTGCTCATTCTTTGCGCGTAGTCTTCAATGCTTTCTTTTGTAACGGGAATAAGCCACGGAAGAAAGTGAACATCATTATTTCCGAAATCTATTTTTGAGAAAGCCCGCTCGTCTGCTCCAAAACCACTAATGCAATAAATATGTTTCATAGGGTTTGTTCACCTTTAACGCGAAAACAGCATTAGCAATAATATCAATTACAGTTCAAATTTTATTTTCGGGGCATTACATAATTTTCAACATCATACGGTGTAATTGTTTTACCGGAAAGAATAATTAAGCGCTCAACAACGTTATGGAGCTCGCGAATGTTACCCGTCCAGTTATATTTTTCAAGCAAGTCCAACGCTTTTTTATCAATTGATTTTTTGGGTTGCCCGTATTCAATACCGATATCCTGCAAAAAACGATCAACCAATAATGGAATGTCCCCAAGCCTGTCGTTAAGCGCCGGCACATGTACTATAATAACACCAAGCCTGTGATACAGATCAAGCCTGAAAGTTTTATTCTCTACTTCTTTTAAAAGATCTTTATTGGTAGCTGCAATTACACGTACATCCACATTGATATCTTTATCAGCCCCCACTCTTGTAATCTTACCTTCCTGCAATGCGCGTAAAACTTTTGCTTGCGCATTCAGGCTCATATCTCCTATTTCATCAAGAAATAATGTACCGCTGTTTGCTTGTTCAAACTTTCCTATTCGTTGTTTAACCGCCGAAGTAAAGCTTCCTTTTTCATGCCCGAACAATTCACTTTCTATAAGCTCACCGGGGATGGCTGCGCAGTTTACTTCCACCATTGGGCCGTTGGAGCGATTGCTTTTTTCATGGATCCATTTTGCCACAAGCTCTTTACCAACGCCATTTTCACCGGTTATTAAAACTCTTGCTTCAGTAGGTGCTATCTTATCTATTGTATCCTTTATTTTTTTTATGGGAATTGATTCACCTACTATGTCCTGCACTTTCCCTACTCTGCGTTTAAGCACTTTTGCTTCTGCAACCAATGAATTTTTATCCATTGCATTGCGCAGGGTAATTAGCATGCGATTGAGATCAGGAGGTTTCGATATATAATCGTACGCTCCTTTTTTAACGGCTTCTACTGCTGTATCAATATTTCCATGACCGCTTATTATTATTATGGGAACTTCACTGTTTACTTCTTTCGCCAACTCAAGAAATTCAATGCCATCCAGCTTCGGCATTTTGATATCGCAAAGAACAACATCGTAATTTTTTTCTTTGAATTTTCTAAATCCTTCTTCCCCATCAGAAGCCTCATCAATTTTGTATCCTTCAAAGCTCAGTATTTCTCCTAAAGTTTTCCTGATACTTTTTTCATCATCAATAATAAGAATTGAGGGCATGTGTTCTTAAATTTAATTGCTAAAATAATTTTATCAATAACGGTTTAAATTGTTTAATTGTTATATTGAAGTATTGTTTAGGATTCCGTGATTTAAAATCAAAAATCAAAAATCCTAATTTCTTAATCCTAATTCCTAATTTCTTAATCCCAATTCCTAAATCCTAAGAAGCTTCCATCATAAGGTATGCCTTAATAAATCCATCAAGCTCTCCATCCATAACCGGGCCTATATTACCCACTTCATAATCTGTGCGATGATCTTTTATCATTTTGTAAGGATGAAAAACATAACTGCGTATCTGGCTTCCCCACTCTATCTTTTTTTTGCCGGCATTCGTGGCGTCAATTATTTCCTGGCGTTTTCGTATTTCTTCTTCATATAACCTGCTCTTTAACATCGTCATTGCTTTCTCACGATTTTCTCCCTGAGTACGGGCCTGCTGGCATTCAATTATAATTCCGGATGGCTTATGCGTAAGCCGAACTGCTGTTTCAACTTTGTTTACATTCTGTCCGCCGCTGCCACCACTTCTGAAAAATGCCCATTCAACGTCTGCAGGATTTACTTTAATATCAATCGTATCATCAATTAACGGGTACACGTAGACGCTGGCAAAGCTTGTATGTCTTCTTGCATTGCTATCAAACGGCGAAATTCTAACAAGGCGATGAACACCACTTTCGGCTTTTAAGAAACCAAATGCGAAAGGGCCATCAAACTGCAACGTAGCACTTTTAATTCCGGCACCATCGCCTGCCTGGTAATCAAGCTCTGTTACGCCCCAGCCCTGTTTTTCACCATACATGCGATACATTCTTAAAAGCATTTCAGCCCAATCCTGGCTCTCGGTTCCTCCTGCACCACTATTAATTTGTAGTACTGCGGGCATTTCATCTTCCGGCTTATCGAGGGTGCTTTTAAATTCTGCGTCTTCAATTGATTGAAGCGCTTTTGTATAGGCTTCCTTTACTTCAATTTCAGTAGCCTCACCTTCTTTCCAAAAATCGAAGAGCACTGCAAAATCATCAACCAGTGTTTCAACATCATGATACATGTTAACCCAATATTCATTAACCTTTGTTCCTTTTAAAATTGAAGTAGCACGCTGGTTGTTGTCCCAAAACCCTGGGGAAAGCGAAAGTTGCTTATCATTATCTATTTTGGATTGTCGATTATCGACGTCAAAGAAACCTCCTCAAAACCACCACACGGTCTCTCATATCCTTTAGTTGTTCTTGTGTCATAGGGCGCAAATATAATGATCATCATCTAAAGGAAGATATAAAAATAACCGCCGTAAAAGGAGGCTGCGATAGAAAATATCAGCCGGGGCCAACTGAGAAATATATTTTACCCTATGTATAAATCTTCAATTAATTTTATGCAATGAAATCAACATTTATCACTCTTTATGAAAGAGACATTAATAAACTAATTGAGGAAATAAATTTATATGAGGACGAAAAAGATCTCTGGAAAATAAAAAATGGTATTTTAAATTCTGCAGGAACTTTAACCTTGCATCTTATTGGCAATCTTAATCATTTTATTGGCGCCGCCTTGGGCAATACCGGTTATGTTCGCGATCGCGATAAAGAATTTTCTGACAAAGATATTCCGGCTGCAACATTAATTGAAGAGTTGAAAAAAACTTCTTCTGTAATAAAGGTTACGTTGGCTAACCTGAAAGATGAAGACCTTGCAAAAGATTTTCCGTTGCCGATTAATAATATAATTTCTTCAACGGAGTTTATTCTTACTTTTTTAGTTGCTCATTTCAATTATCACCTTGGGCAAATAAATTATCACAGAAGAATGATATAAAGTCAATAGTCAATAGGTCAATACCTCTTCTAAGGATATTTTAACCATGACCAATGACTTATTGACCAATTGACAAATGACCACAAAAACCTTTTGTACTTTGCATCTTATATGGATTTCAAAAAAATTGTATTAACCGGGTACAAAAATTACGAGGCTGAAACATTTGATTTTAGCAAACGGATTGTGGGTATATGCGGACTTAATGGCAAAGGCAAAACTAATCTGCTTGATGCTATAAATTATTTGTGCTTTACAAAAAGTTATTTCTCAAAAACTGATGCACTGAATATTTTTTTTGGCGCAGATGGCTTCCGGCTTGAGGCAGAATTGCTGAACGGTAATACAAATGAAAAAGCAAAAAAGATTGTATGCATTTACCGGGCATCTTTAAAAAAAGAATTTTACCTGGATGATATTGCTTATGTAAAATTTTCTCACCATATCGGTAAATTTCCATGCGTAATGATTGCCCCGGATGATATTGAAATGATAACCGGTACCGGTGAAGAGCGCAGAAAATTTTTAGACACTTTGATAAGCCAGGTAGACGCAGAGTATCTTCAAAGACTTATTACATACAATAAAGTATTACAGCAACGCAACAGCTTTTTAAAAAATGAATCTTTCCAGGTGAATTTTGATTTGGAGGTTCTTGAAGCGCTGGATATTCAACTGGTAAAATCCGGCGAATATATTTATAAGGTGAGAAAAGAATTCTGTGAAAAGCTTATTCCGCTGATAAATAAATTTTACAAAGAAATTTCAGGGAATAATGAATTGATTTCTGTTTTATACAGTAGTTATTTAAATGAAAATGATTTTACAAAATTGTTGATCGCGTACAGGCAAAAAGATATTGTTACACAAAGAAGCAATGCAGGCATCCACAGGGATGATCTTATTTTTTTATTAAACGAAAATAATTTTAAAACAACAGCGTCGCAAGGGCAACGCAAAAGCTTATTGTTTGCGTGTAAGTTTGCAGAGTTTGAAATTTTGTGTTCGATGAAAGATAATCCCCCTCTCCTGCTGCTGGATGATGTTTTTGAGAAGCTTGATGAATTAAGAATGAAAAATTTATTGCAATACGTTTGCAATAAAAATCACGGGCAGGTATTTATAACAGATAC
>JBEPVC010000205.1:0-4395 GCA_041691235.1 Chitinophagaceae bacterium | reverse complement strand
ACAGAGCTTTCCGGACACACACTTCATTGGACATAGCATTCATTTTGCCACACCATGACGAAGGGCGACCATACAACATTGGGTTTTGTGCAAGCAGGGCAGGCGGAATAACAATAAACATTTGTAATTCTGTTCAGCTTTTGTTCGGGCTTGACGTACATCGCTGAACTTTTGTACTTAACTTCAACTTTATATTTTCAATCAGCAGCGGTTCCAGGCTCGACGTTATAAAATATCCCACCTGCAGCAATACCTTTCTGTTAGCTGCTATATTATGACACCGCACTGGCGCAGATATGCAGCAAGAATAAAGTAGCGATGGCGTATCTGTGCTACATAATAAGAACTGAGTTAAATAGAATGCGAGCATGCCTGCCCGTTATAAAGTGGCGAATAAAATATTTATTACAAAATGTATAATACTGAATAGTTGATAAAAAAGCGCACATTAATCTTTAGAAAATCAGTGCCTGTAAATTTTGGAGTTGCAGCATCTTATATCATATATCACATTTCCTGGCGTTTGTTATTATACGCACAAAAAGTGATGAAGAGTTTAAGAACAGAATAAAAATAAACTTTTATATCTTTAAATAAACCAAACAATTGCAAGTTGGAAGAAATTAGCCTGCTGCTTATTATAGTTATTTTAGTTTTATTAATAAACCTAAAAGGTTATGTTACCGACCGCTTTAAAAAAATCGAATCTGAATTACAACACTTAAAGAAGTTATATTCTTCCACGATTCCGGAGCCTCCTAAAAAAATTGCATCATCCGAGCCGACCAAAGATAAACCCCTAATGAAGGCGGGAGATTATTGGCAATCTTCATTTAAAACGGTGGATGAAACGAATACCCCTTCCGCACCTAAGGATTTAATTTCTGATGAAAAAATAAATACTGAGCCTGTAGCTAATACAGCAAAAGACTTTACTCCCACTTATCAAACAAGAATAATACCTCCGGTTATAAAACCAAAGCCAACATTTTTTGAAAGAAATCCTGACCTGGAAAAATTTATAGGCGAAAATCTTGTAAGTAAAATTGGAATTGCCATTTTGGTTTTAGCGATAGGCTTCTTTGTGAAATTCGCTATTGATAACAATTGGATCGGGCCAGTGGGGCGAGTTGCTATTGGTATTCTATGTGGTGGTATATTGGTTTTTTTGGCGCACAGACTTCGCAATAGTTATAAAGGATTTAGCTCTGTGTTGGCAGGCGGCGGGCTGGCTGTATTCTATTTTACAATCACCCTTGCCTACCACCAGTTTAATTTATTCAGCCAGGCAACGGCATTTATTATAATGATTATTATTACAGTTTTTGCTGTTGTCTTATCTATATTATTCAATAGGCAGGAACTAGCGATTATCGCGTTGGTTGGTGGTTTTGCCGCGCCCTTCTTAGTAAGCAACGGCAGCGGGAATTACAAAGTTTTGTTTACTTATTTAATTATACTTAATACCGGGCTTTTGGTTCTTGCGTATAACAAGGCATGGCGTTTAATGAACCTGCTTGCGTTTCTTTTTACAGTTATTCTTTTTACAGGCTGGCTTGCTTCTATGCCAGATACTTTAATAACAAATGTGTATCGTAATGGCTTATTATTCGCCACTGTTTTTTACATTTTATTTTTCTTCATCAATATTGCCAATAATATTAAAGAAAATAAAAGATTTATTGCAAGCGATTTTGGCATCCTGTTAGTAAATACAGCTTTATATTTTGCAGTGGGGTTGTATAGCTTAAGTGCAATGAACTTGCCTGAATACCGCGGATTATTTACTATGCTAATCGGTGTGTTTAATCTTATTGCGTCTTACTTTTTATTTAGAAAGAGAAAAGTTGACACAAATATTTTATACCTGCTAATTGGAATCACATTAACTCTTATTTCTTTAACAGCCCCTATACAATTACATGGACACAACATAACGTTGTTCTGGGCATCTGAGGCTGTATTGTTATATTGGTTATTTCAAAAATCAAAAATTAGTATTATAGAGTATACTTCTGTTATTGTATGGTTTGCAATGTTAATTAGCTTATTAATTGACTGGAAGAATGTTTATACAAGTACTTCCGGAGTGACCATTATTTTTAATAAAGCATTTATCACTGGCCTTTATGCGTCGATAACTTCTTATGTTTTATTTATTTTAAAAAATAAGACTAATGCGGATGAAACAAAATCTGTTCAACTGATTGCTAAAAAAGTATTTCGTATAGCAAGCCTTGTTCTATTATTTTTTGCCGGTGCACTTGAAATTAATTATCAGTTCAAATATTTATTTCCGGATTATGATATAAATATTCTTTACCTGCAGTTATACTATTTTGTATTTATATTATTGCTTTTGCTTATTAATGACAAGGTTGCTCCTGTGAAGCTTTCAATCAATACACAACTAATTTTATTGGTCAGCAGCATTTTATTTTTCATATTTTCTACAGGAATAATTACAAGCCTGCAAGATCATTTGCTACCATCGCGACAATTTGAAGGGTATTTTAATGCTTGTTGGATAAATGGATTGCTGATGGGAATAATTTTATATAAACTTATACTAATTGAAAACAAGAAAAATGCATTTGCTCTGGTAAATTACGAACTTGTAGTTTGGCTTACCTGTGCAGTTATCGTTTACTGGTTAAGCTTTGAATTTTTCTGGATTGCAAATAGCATTTTTTACAGCAAACAAAACCCTCTTGATGAAATTCAAAAAGTATTTATTAAAGCATTCCTGCCTATTTTATGGGGTTTGTGTTCCTTCAGTTTTATGTGGCTTGGTATGAAGCACAAGTTTAAACCTCTGCGCATTATTTCGCTTGTGCTTTTTCTTATAACATTGCTTAAGCTTTTTATGTTCGATATAAGCAACATACCTGTTGCGGGAAAAATTGCCGCTTTCTTTTGTCTTGGTGTTTTACTGCTTATTGTTTCATTCATGTATCAAAGGCTTAAAAAAATTATTATACAAGATGAGGAAAAGAAGCCTTCATAACATTTCGATATGCCTCTTTGTTTTTTTTATAACGATGCAGGTTCAGGCACAAACGAATTCTGAATATAAAGCTGCTCTTGACTCAATAACCGCCACCAGGTTTTATAAAATTAAGCTAACTCCGCAGGTAGTGGGAAAATGCAAAGAAGGGCTTGAAGATATTCGCATTGCCGATGAAGATGGCAAGCAGATTTCTTATATTGTAAAAAATGATTTACCGGCTTTCAAAACAGAAAATTTAATTGAATTTCCAATCGTAAAATACGCAAAGGAAAAAGATAAGCAAACACATATCATTCTTCAAAATACCAGTGGCCATCCCCTTAGCAACTTACTGCTATTTATAAAAAATATGGATGCTTACAGGACCTTTTCAATAAGTGGAAGCGATGACAGCATTCATTGGTTTATAATTAAAGAGAATATGCATCTTGAAGGTGCTTTTAGCAATAACGGTGAAAATATTATTAACACACTTTCATTCCCACGAAGTAATTATCAATATTTCCAGTTAACCATAGGAGGGGAAAATGTGCTTCCTTTTAATATCACAAAAGCAGGTATTTATAATGAGGACATCGTGTTTGGAAAATATATCGAAATACCATCGCCGACAATAATTCAGAGGGACAGTTCAAACAAAGAAAGTTACGTTCACTTACAATTTAATGATACTTACTATATCAATAAAATTATTCTGGACGCCAAAGGGTCAAAATATTTTAAAAGAAAAATTATCATTAAAACCCATAGTAATTCTTTAAATAATATACTTTCTGAAGATTATATAAGTTCAGATTCTGTAAATAGTTTTATCCTTAATGCGAAAGCAGGACAATTGATTATTATCATAAATAATGAAGATAATAATCCATTAAAAATAGAAGGGGTTCAGGCTTTTCAGCTCAATATCAGCTTGCTTGCTTACTTACAAAGTGGCAAAAAATATTATCTCAGTTTTGGAGATTCATTATTGGAGGCGCCTAAATATGATCTCCGGTATTTTTCTGATAGTGCAGAGAAAAACCCCGAAGAAATCGGCTTAAAGAAAATCGAAGAAAATAAAATCATTGTTCCTCCAAGTCACTCTTACTGGTTTAAAAATAAAGCAATGCTGTGGCTTATCATTATAACTGTTTTAGGTATTTTAAGCTTTTTTACTTTTAAGATGATGAAGGAAGTAAATAGCAAATCATCAGACGATTAATAAATCGCGTTATGAAATTTTAAGCCTTTGCAGGTGTTCCTAAAAAAATTTAGCCCACGTTGGTGTTCCCTTGCTATCCTTAGTATACCCATAACCGTTAGTTGCGCTGTCGTGAGTTTAAGCCTTCATGTGTTCCTAAAAAAAGTTCCATCAGTTTAAGCCCACCCGCTGCCGTTGTTGC
>JBEPVC010000204.1:0-4406 GCA_041691235.1 Chitinophagaceae bacterium | reverse complement strand
AATCACGAATATATTGATGGGATAAACGAAGCAAGAAAAGTTTTGGTAAATGAATTTGGCGGAACATTATTTACCATTGCAAAAGATGTAAAACTGCAAGTTGAATTTAATCCTGCAAAAGTTGCCGGCTACAGGTTAATTGGTTACGAAAACAGGTTATTAAATAAAGAAGATTTTAATGATGATAAAAAAGATGCAGGTGAATTAGGAAGTGGCCACACGGTTACTGCCTTGTATGAAATTATTCCTGCTGGTGTAAAATCCGATTACTTAAAAAGTGTAGACCCATTAAAATATCAAAAAACTAAAGATAAAGAAACAAGTTCTTCAGATGACGAAATTCTCACTGTAAAATTCAGGTACAAATCTCCTGATAAAGATATCAGCGAATTGATTGTTCATCCTGTTTTGGATAAAGGGATTTCTATAAATAATACATCAAATAATTTTCGTTTTGCCTCGGCTGTCGCCGATTTCGCAATGTTGTTGCGCAACAGCTTATATAAAGGCAACAGCAACTATCAACAGGTTTTAAAAATTGCTGATGCATCGCTTGGAAATGATGCCGAAGGCTATAGAAAAGAATTTGTATCTCTTGTAAAAAAAGCAGCAGTGCTGAGTGACGATAAGGCCATGAGGTAAATTTCGATTGAATATCCTTATAACAATAACTAACGGTTATAAGGATATTCATTTATCCAGTTATAGCCACGTTTTACCAACCGGAATTTATTTATATCGAAACGTTTCATGTTGATCTGAATGCTGTCATTTTTTATGGTTCCGTCAAAAAAAAGATGTTCTTTGTCTGGTTCGCTATAACGAAATGTAAACATCTCGGTTGAATCTTTATAAGAAGTGAAGAGAGCCGTTTTTTTAGTTGTGTCTATTGAAAGCTTCATCCACGTTAAGCTGTCGGGCATTGTGCTAATTCGTATATTTTGCGGATAGTTGATAATTATACGTTTCCATCGTGAGGTATCAGTTGCAAGCGGAGGTAAAGCAGTTCCGTTTTTTATAAAAGTTTCCACATCATAAATTCCATACAAAGGAGGTTTCGGTGCAGCGTCTCCATATTCCTTGCGCTCTTTTATTGAACTCCATAATGTTGAGTACAATGCAAATAATATAGTAAGCGCTTTAAGTGATAACTGAAGAATTTTTTTCCATTTTGTTTTTAAAGGCATCGCAAGATGCGCGGGCAAAGCAGTACGGTTCAAAGCGAAAAAATTTACCAGTCTTTCTTTATCGTACCACGCTATCCAGGCGGCCATAATTACAAGGTTAATCGAAAATATTTTTACAGGAATATCATAGGAAAAATTCATTGCAGCAACATTCGCCATTATTGTTATGGCGATAAGTGAACCAAACAGCGACGTTCTTTTGAAAAATAAAAAGATTCCTCCCAGCACTTCAAAACCGCCGATAAATAAATTATATCCTTTTGAATAACCGACAAATGTCCATGCAAGACCCATGGGTGAAGAGTCTCCATAAGTTTCTGTGAGACGCATCAAATCAGGAAAAGGAAATTGCAATTTTATAATTTTCACAAATCCATAAGTAAATAAAACAAAAGCAAGGTAATAGCGAACTACAATTCTTAACCAATAGCTAAACTGGTTGTACGATGTTCGTCGCCTGTCTGCCAATGCCCACATCAACGCAATTATAAAAGCAAATACAATCCATAAAAGCTGTAGCACATAATTGTAGGTCGTGTCTCCGCTGCCATTAGGCTTCACCGTTATAGGATAGCTGAGATGAAGAATATGCTTACCCGTCCAAGGTACCATCCAATCCCAAAAGTTTGTATAGAACTGCAAAGCTGAATAAACAAAGTGCGGGAAAATTTCATCACTGCTGGTGAAATCAACCATCATGATTATAAAATAAACCGCAATAAAAAGAAACCAGGTTCTTCTTATCATACTCCACCTGTTTAATGTTTGTAATGCAGGCTGCATAAAAATGTTTTTAGATTTACAATATAAAACATTCATGCAAATCAATAAAGTATTAAAACGATATATTTACTTTTACGACACTATTTAATAGTTATCTTTTATGCGATATAACCAGTTAAGCCATCAAAGAATTTTATCTATAGATACATTTCGTGGTATTACCATTCTGGTAATGATTTTTGTAAATGAGCTGGCAGGCATGAGAGATATTTCGCCCTGGATGAAACATATGCCTGCTGATGCAGACGCGATGAGCTTTGTAGATATGGTGTTTCCTGCATTCTTATTTATTGTCGGCATGTCAATACCGTTTGCTATCAATAGCAGGCTGGTAAAGGGTGACAGCTTTATGCAATTGCAACAACACATTCTTTTTCGAACATTGGGTTTGTTGGTGTTAGGTTTTTTTATGGTGAATGCAGAAAGTGGTTATGATAAGGAATCAATGATTATATCAATTAATCTTTGGGCTTTACTTTTTTTTGTTGCGGTGATATTAATTTGGAAAGTTCATTACACGCGCAATAAAACAACTGTATATATTTTAAAAGCAATTGGTTTTACAATTCTCATAGTTCTTGCATTTATTTATAAAAGAAAAGGAGGCGGCCCTATAACGCCGCAGTGGTGGGGGATTTTGGGTTTGATAGGATGGGCATATTTATACTCATGTATTTTTTACCAATTGCTTAAAGGAAATATATTTTTATTGATAATAATGATAGGAGTGTGCATTGCATTTTATTGCATAGGCCACATAACAGAAGTGAAAGAATCGAATTGGTTACATTGGATAAGCGCCCAAAGCGGTAATGCAGATCTTACATCAATTACTTTATCGGGAGTTGTTGTTTCACTAATATTTTTTGATGAAACCAAACCTGTATCGATTCGAAACCGGTTTATGAAAGCGCTTATTTTCGCTGGCTGTTTATTTATAGCGGGTTACCTTCTAAGGCCTTATTATAAAATTTCTAAAATACATGGAACACCTACGTGGTGTTTATATTGCGCAGCAAGCAGCACAATAATATTTGCCTTTTTATATTGGCATGTTGATAGAAAAAATATAAAAAGCTGGACTTCGTTTTTTAAGCCTGCTGGTTCAAATCCTTTACTAACGTACATAATACCTGATATTATTTATTATCTCCTGGCGTTGATGGGTATTTTTTTGTTTCCCAGGAGTTTAAGTTATGGGATCCCCGGTATACTATGGTCAGCATTTTTTGCTGTTGCCGTAATGGGTATTGTAATTCTTTTAAATAAAATGAAGATAAGGCTGCAATTATAATTTTGAAAAATGATTCGTTTATCTTCCAAGTGCAGTTTCAAAATCCTTAACAAGGTTATAAAATGTTAATGCTTCGGCATCCGTTAGTCCATTACCTATTGTTGCCAAACCACATTCCCTTTGGCCCACAACAGGTGCGTTAGCTGGTGAACCAATAAGAACTGGCATATTTGTAAAACCCATGGCGGGGGGAGAACCTTTTGAGTCAGTTACGGTACCATTTTCATAACGCTTAACATCATTAGAAGTTGCTGAAAGCATAAACAGTCCTCTTGTATTTGATGGTGTCAGGCCCCAAGCATTATACCCAAACCAGTCTGTTGCATCGTAATGATGATAAATCGTGAGCTCGTTATTTGGGCTTACATTGTCAACACAACCCATATCATATCCATCTATAGTATTTTGAGTCATTGAATAATAAGAAATGGAAGCATCATTATAATTGCCGATGGCATTATCGGGTAAATGTGAATCGGCATAATCAAAAGGGGTTGGAAACAGCACTCCTGATAACGCAAAAACAGGAGATCCATAAAAGGTTAACCTGTAGGCTGCATCCAGGTCTCTTGGATCTTTTAAATTCCATTTGGTTGCAGCGGCAGAACCACCAATCATAGGGTATATTGCCTTAAACTTCTTCCAAAGTGACAAAGATTTTAATTGAATTACAAAATTATTTATAGCAACCTTTTGTGTACCATCAGTAATTGTAGCGCTCTCAATAAATTTTTGGGCATCAGCATCGTAACTAAAAGGGGCGCCGGAGTCACCAGCCGAATACTCTTTTTGGCAAGATGAGAGAAATGTAAATGCAAATGTCAGGGCCAACAATTGGAGAACATTTTTCATTTATTTTCTTTTAAAAGGTTAAACAACGAATTAAGAGCCGGGAGAAATTTCTCATAGTAAGTCGGTAGCTTTTTGAGATTATTCAATCTTCATGCCATTTAATTCAAGTGATTTGCAATTTACTCAAGAAGTTCCAAGGCAGAAAAATAATAAAATACTTTTGATTATGAATTGTGGAAGGTAATTATTATTTTTATCACCTCATAAATACTGTATTTTCTATCCCTCAAATTACAGTACTGCTATTATCCAACATTTCATCAGATAAGACCTTGAATTTTAATCCAGTT
>JBEPVC010000203.1:0-4408 GCA_041691235.1 Chitinophagaceae bacterium | reverse complement strand
ATAAACGCAGTAAACTTATCGCCGTCAATTTTTGCAAACACGGTATAAATATCTGCAAACCCGCCATTGGTGATCCAGCATTTCTGGCCATTTAATAAGTAATATTTTTTATCATCAGAAAGAGTAGCAGTAGTTTTTGCCCCCAGGGCGTCACTGCCACTACCCGGCTCCGTTAGTCCGTATGAGCCTTTCCACTCACCTGTAGCGAGTTTGGGAATATATTTTTTCTTTTGTTCTTCTGTGCCAAAATATAAGATGGGTAATGTTCCGATACCCGCATGTGCACTCATTGCCACACTGAATGAATACCCGCCACCAAGGCCTTCGCTCACTAACGTAGAGGTTACAAAATCTTTCCCAAGTCCACCTAAATCTTCCGGTACCGATGCACCCAACAATCCCTGTTCGCCTGCTTTTACCATTAGGCCAGGCATAAGACCGGGCTCCATCTTATCTATGCGATCAACTATAGGTAGCACTTCAGTTTTTAAAAACTGCAGGCACATATCTCTTACCATTAATTGCTCTTCGGTGTAGTCTTCAGGAGTAAATGTTTCAAAAGGATTGCTTTTTTTTATTAACCATTCCCCTCCTTTTAAAATTGAATTAGATGTTGTTGTGCTCATGGTTTTTTTAATTTTATTAAATAACTTCTGCTTATTATTTTGATAGCATTTCGATGTTTGGTGTTGCCAAATTATCATAAACTTTTTGTAATACTTCTTTGGCGATTTCAATCTGCCCGTTCGTGACGCCGGCCAGCGCTTCATTCAACGTCCGGTTAGCCACTTCCATTGTTTTCTCCTGCAAGTTTTTTCCTTCTTTTGTTAGAAAAATGAGATTACTTCTGCGATCATCTTTTGAGGCCACTCTTTTTACCAATCTTGACTTTTCCAAATTATCCACCAGTCTTGTGATACTGGGCTTATCGCGAAAAGTTGCTTTGCACAGGTGCTGTTGGCTCTGTCCCTCTTCTTTCCACAAGTGATATAATACACTCCACTGTTCGATTGTAATATCAATTGCCGATTGTTTAAAATTTTTTTGCAGCCTGCGTGCAATAGCCGTTGATGCCTTGCCGGTGATAAAACTATAGAGTTCGCCTTTTTTAAATTGGTTGTTTGGCATATAGTTGTTTATGCAACTACAAATCTATAAAATATCTTTTGATTCTAAAAAATTATTTTTGTGCCGGTTATAATTTAATCTGGTTCTGCACAACTTTAATTTTTCAAATGGCATTTTTGCTGATTAGTCTATGTCTTTTACTCCCATATGTAACACTTATGCTGTATTACAGGCAGGGATGGGCCGGGCTTAAAAATTATATCCCTTCAAAAATGACAGAGAAAGACTGCCCCTTTGTTTCAATAATTATTGCGGCGAGAAATGAAGAAAATAATATTGGCAACTGTATTCAATCGATCATTAACCAAACATATCCACAAAACAAGTTTGAACTTATTGTAGTTAATGATCATTCAACCGACAATACTGCATCCGTTATTAATTCGTATGAAAATGAAAATATCAGTGTTATTAACCTCGCAGATTTTACAGAAAATAAAATTTTAAATTCTTACAAGAAAAAATCAATTGAAACTGCATTGCAATTTGCCAAGGGCGATTTAATAATAACAACTGATGCAGATTGTTCGGCTGAACCCAAATGGCTTGAGATAATTGTTTCGTTTTATAAAGAGAAAAAACCTGTTTTCATTGCCGCTCCTGTTACATTTAAAACTTCCTTTTCAGGGGATTCTTTTTTAAAAAAGTTTTTCAAAATTTTTCAGTCGCTGGATTTTATGTCTTTGCAGGGAATTACCGGAGCTTCTGTTTATAAAAAATTTCACAGCATGTGCAACGGGGCAAATCTTGCATACGAGAAAAAGACTTTTTATGAAGTAAATGGTTTTGAAGGAATAGATGCAATTGCAAGTGGTGATGATATGTTGCTGATGCATAAAATTTACAAAATATATCCAGATAGGGTATCTTTTTTGAAATCTCCTGATGTGATTATGCAAACCCAACCGCAAGCCACACTAAACGAATTTATGAATCAAAGAATTCGTTGGGCCAGTAAGACTGATAGTTATACTGATAAAAAGATAACAACCGTTTTACTATTCGTTTACCTTTTAAATGTGTGGATTGTTATTCTTGGCATTTCTTCATTCTTTTTTATTAAAGTATTTTATTTGTTTTTAATTTCTACCATTGTAAAAATTGTTGCAGAATTAATATTTCTTTTTCCCGTTGCCGCCTTTTTTAAAAAACGAAAATTACTTTGGTGGTTTGTGCCCGCACAGCCATTTCATATTTTATATACCATAGTTGCGGGCTGGCTGGGCGTGTTTGGAAGTTATCATTGGAAAGGACGAAAGGTTAATTAAGTTTGGAAGATATAATATGGCTCGATCATTCTCTTTTTCTCAAAATGTCTGGAGGCGTCTCAAAAAAAATAAGGGCGCAATGGCCGGAGTGTTTATTATAACATCTGCTATAATCATTGGCATTTTTGCTTATTTCCTGGGTACGGATTCTACACCAAATGCAAACCGGCAAATTGTAGAGATACAAGCAAAAAAACCAGGGTTCTCGCAGGTATTTCTTATAGTAAAAAAGGAGAAGAAAATTATACAGACCGGTTTTTTTAATCGTTTGCTATTTGGGGAAGAAGACAAAAACATATATATACCCATCAATGCATATCATGCTACTCCTGACTCTGTTATTGTCGAGAAATTTATTGATGAAGGTGTTGAAGAAAGACTTGCGTTTTCAAAAACACTTTTGCCTGCTAAAAATTATATCGTCTCAAAAAAATTTTGGTTAGGAACTGATACGTTCGGCCGCGATATTCTAAGTCGATTGATTGTTGGCATTCGTATAAGTCTTGGCGTTGGATTAATAACGGTTCTCATTTCTCTAAGTATTGGAATTGCTTTAGGAGCTGTTGCGGGCTTTTACGGAGGCAAGATTGACAACGCTATTATGTGGCTCATCAATGTGATATGGAGCATGCCAACGCTTCTGTTGGTTTTTGGAATTACACTTGCTCTTGGAAAAGGATTTTGGCAAATATTTATTGCAGTAGGGCTAACTATGTGGGTGAACGTTGCAAGACTTATACGTGGGCAGGTGTTGCAATTGCGCGAAATGGAATATATCCAGGCTGCAAAAGCACTTGGACTAAAGAATATGAGAATTATTGTAAGACATATAATTCCAAACGTTCTTGGACCGGTAATAGTTATAGCGGCTTCAAATTTTGCCAGCGCTATTATTATTGAAGCAGGGCTTGGGTTTTTAGGGGTAGGCGTTCAAGCTCCAATGCCCAGTTGGGGGCTTATGATAAAAGAAAATTTCAATTTTATTATTACACATAATCCTGCATTGGCACTTGCTCCGGGTGTGGCGATAATGATTTTAGTGTTAGCTTTTAATCTTTTGGGAAATGGCTTAAGAGATGCCTTAGATGTAAGAGCCTAACAATTAATAATAGTTACAACACGATAAGGAAACGTGCTCTTTTATTTTAATCTGGCTGACTTACTTGCACACTTCTATTAAAACTTTCCTCAAGAGAAATGAGTGTCTCGGTCCGCTCAATCCCTTTTATTTTTTGCAGTTGATCATGTAACACGTACCTAAGCTGGCCGATATCTTTACAAACAATTTCAATATACATGCTATAATTGCCAGTGGTATAATTAAGTCTTATAATTTCAGGAATTTTTTCAAGATCCTTTGCGACCGTGTCATAGAGAGAACTTTTTTCCAGGAAGATTCCAACAAATGCAGTTATATCATAACCTAATTGTTTTAAATTTACCTTTAGTTTTTTACCCTTAACTATTCCAAATTCTTCAAGCTTTTTTATGCGAACGTGTATAGTGCCCCCACTAACAAAAAGTTTTTTTCCAAGTTCTGCATAAGGTGTGTCTGCATTTAACAGCATCTCCTGAATTATTTGCAAATCAAGTTTATCCAAGTTTAATTTCGAAGCCATAATTTTTTTTTAAATAATTTCAATAAAAATAATCATTTTATTGAATCATTTCTATATTTTAAATATTTTATTTGAAATGTTTTCCAATAAGCACTTAAATTATTAGATTTGCACTAGAATATTATTTAAAAATGTGGGGTGATGAAATTTTCGGCAGACATGCCCTCTTGTCTCGGGGGTGAGGATAACAGGATAAACGTAGTGTAGAGCCGCTTTTTCAGTAATGAGGAAGCGACCAGGGTCGACCACTGAACTTTGCGCTATAGCTAACTGCCTCGTGGAGGTTCGATCCCTCCCCCTACAGCTTAACTTATCCCGTATATGATTGTTTATCAATATATTACGGGATTTTTTTGTTTGTGTGGGTTTCACTAAGAGTTTCACAATTTTTTT
>JBEPVC010000202.1:0-4425 GCA_041691235.1 Chitinophagaceae bacterium | reverse complement strand
AAGGCATTTTATAAAAGAGTTAAGAATTTGCGAATTTGAGTGCGATTGCCATGGGTAACCCCAGAAAACGAAAAGCACTGATTGATTTGCAAACAACCTCTGCCACGAGCAAAGAGATTCGATCAAATTCCTCCGTGCATCGCGTAAAATCATCGCTGCAACTGAAAAAATCACCGAAATACTTCTTGCAAGAGTGATTTTGTCCTCCTCTCGCTAGCAAGGCTGTCAAACTAAGACCCACTACGAGAGAAAACTGCCCACGGTAATAGGCATGGAACTCCTCAGATTTCTTGACCAAAGGTTGCTCGAGAGCCTCCTCTAAAGCCGCCTTGATAAGATAAGAAAGAGCCAGAACTGGATTGCTTGCACATGCTGAAATCGTTACACTTTCGTTAGCCATTTAATGACCTCCTAATCAGGTTGTTATGGTTAGCGCCGCTAAGGTGTTTCCGCACTTTGGTAACGCCGGCTAAGCAGCTTGATAATTCAAGCTGCTTACGCTGTTTTAAATTGCTTCCTTTCAGAAGCTCTCTCAGATCAGCAACACTATGATCCTTTTTGCTTCATCAAATGTCAAGGTTCAAAAATCTCAAAATAGCGTGTAGTAGCTTTTTAAAAACATCTTAAAAAAAATTATACCAAGCATTTTTGAACGTAATAGTTAAAAAAACAATTTTTCACTTCGGCATTATCCAGACCATACGTACGGTACAGAACCATTAAGGGTATTGACAGTTTATTTTCGATTTTTTTTCGTTCTTCTTGATCCAAATTCGACTCCCACATCACAAATTTCGCTTCTAACAGATTCTTACGTTTAGCCTCGGCTCGGCTTGCCATTTCCAAAATAAGCGCGTCTTGTTCGTTTTTAAAGCCTTCGGATGTATAAGAATGCCCACTCCTTAGCAAACCCATTAAAAAATTAATTTTGCTTGTTTTGATAGGCGGTAATTTATTGTTGTCTATGTCATAGCTAAATTCTATTAAAGATTGTTCAACCTCCGAAGCAGAGATACTACCTAATGCGGCCAATTGTTTAATTTGGGTCTGTGTAAAACCTAGTCGGGCATATGGAGTTATATCAAAATTCCATTCATCACTTAAACTAGTAGTAGTTTCTTTTAAATTTAAAGAACTACTACTACTAGAGATCATTGTGTTAGGTTGTGTGTTAAGTTTTGTGTTTGCTTTGTGTTCATTTTGTGTGTAGTTTGTGTTCACTTTGTATTTAGTTTCCATTTGTAGCAATTCATTATAGATATCATTAACTATTTCATAAATAGACCAACCTCCCCTTCCATTTTTAATGCTATTAATTTTTATGAATTTTTTTTCACAAAGCCTCTTTATACTAGTTTTTATGCTGCCTGGAGGTATTTCTAACGTATGAGATATATGATTGATGCTGAGTGGTTCTGTTACATAAGAACAAGATTTTTTACATGCTTCAAATATGTATAAAAGTAATTTTTTTTGTAATCCTACTAATGTCGAAATATAGTGATTTTGTGCGTAGTTTGTGTTTACTTTGTGTCTAGTTTGTGTTTTTTGTGTGTTTGGTTTGGTGTCAGGTTTGTGTTCACTTTGTGTTATATTTAGAATTTCATTGTGTGCAGTTTGTGTGTAGTTTGTGTCAAGTTTTTGTGTTATGTTTGTGTATACTTTGTGTTTAGTTTTATTAACTATAATTTTTTTTTGTTTTTTAATAAAATGATCATTATTTTCTTCTGGGAAATTGTTTATTTTTTGTATTTTTTTTAGAGACTCAGGCTCGTCAAAAACTCTATTCTTTGAATATTTAGATAAAAAAGATTGATTTAAAATAGGAAGTAATGGGCTTTCTCTTTCTTTAATATAATTTTCAAACATCCCCTTTTTTAAGGCCATTTACTTACTCCTCTGTAGTAGTTTCCATTATGGCTGCATTAGATTGCTTTGTTATTTGTTCTATATTTTGACCAGTCATTTTATGCCAGATAGCTGTAATTAACTCATAGTACTCCTGTGCAAGTGACGAAGTAGGCGCGTATTCAAGAATAGATTGCTTGCAGAGAAGAGCCTCTTGTCCTTTTACAGATACTCGAATAGGAATATGGATGATATAAGAACTAAATTTAGATAAATATTGCGCATAGATTTGTTGACTTAATCCTGATCTTTCTAAAAGAGTAGGGAACATAATTATTTTTTGATCTTTAAGCCCCATTTCTTGTTGAAAATCAAAAATACTAGATAAATTAGTTTCTGAGGCATTATAAGCTAACAAATTACATCCTAGCGGACACATAATGATATTAGATGCTGTAATGCTATTTTCTATAAGATGCTGCCAAGACGGGCCATTATCAAATATAATCACTTCGTATTCTGAAAGAAGAGGTAGCAATCTATCTTTAAATATATATTCGCGCCTTTTTTGCTGATTAAGCCATTTGTCTAATACAACAAGGTCGTGTGTTTCTGGGATTATATCTAATGTTGGTAAAGAAGTTTTTTGTATTATATCAGTGATAGGGGCATTTTCTGCTAGAAATTGGTACAGCCCAAGTGAACGGTGATTTTCTTCAAGTGTCATTACATGGCTTTTAGGTAACATCACATCAGTGATTGAACATTCAAAATCAAGTCCAATAATTAATGTCTTAATGCCATTAAGAGCATATATTCTAGCTTCGTTAAAACTAGTGGTTGTTTTTAAAACGCCACCTTTTTGAATATATTTACAAATAACTAGCTGCTTATTATAAGTTTGAAGAAAACCAAGACGTTTTCCAATAGCAGGAAGTTGGCTTTGTTTCCAATTCCTAACATGAATCTTCCCTCTTGGAATACGCTCTGCTTTAGGAATTTCACCACGCTCCTCGGCGTTATAAAGTGTTTGTATTGATTTATATCGAGAATCCATACGAAATACAGATCGAATATCTGCACTAGTCCAGTTTTCTTTTTCCATTTTTTGATATTCCTTTTAAATTGTATGTTTTTAACATGAAAATTAAAAAATAACCTCTAATTTAGATTAACGAGTTATAATTATCAATAACATATTTTTATATGTTTTACATAATATTAAAAATGATGCCGTAAAAATTAATAAAAATACGTGTTTGATTAATAATGGTTATTACTCTACATGAAACATCCGCGTATTTTCCTAAGCACTCTCTGTTGAATTTTTTTCTGATCAGAAAAAAAATTCAACAGAGAGTGCGAATGATCATTCATTAACTCGTTGTTAAATAATATTTTTCTCATAAACTTCAACAGTGAATTGCTCGGGAACGTAAAGTTGAACGCTATTTTTGAAAGAATTTTATCCAGTTTCTGCCTATGATATTTAAAGCGGTTACTTTCTTATTATTTGCTTTTAAACCTTTTTCAAAAGGCTTATAGTGTGATTTAAGGCAACTGATGACTAGGCGAAATTCCTAAGAAACCTGCAAAGGTCTTGTCTAAAAATCGTACTTTACCTCTGAACCTGTACGAGGGTCTTTAGTGAAAGAGGTATCAGGTATAAAATTTTTATCCGCCTGTCATAATAATGATCCGACAGTAGTCGGTCGGGGTATCGGTGAAAACTTTTAGTCCTGAGTGTTTTATCACGTCTTTTTAAACGCAAATTGCTGCGTTCTCTTGGGGTGCCACCATTTTTCGGATGGTGAGCCTCCCCACAGATTTCGATCTGAGATCTGATCTTATTAGGCAATAGATGAAGGATTGCCTTTGCGTGTAGCCCTGTATTCAATGGATTTTTCTGATCCACAAGTCGTGAAGAGGGTGTTTTCATCAAAACATTGTGCGACTTGTCTTGAATACAACAGGAGTTCCTCGTGATGGCAGCGAGGTCAACCTCTTCTGAGGTCTACAGCGTCTCCTATTGTCCATCGTGAGAGGATGGCTGCTCCACCGACTAGACAAAATCTACCTGTTTTCACAGGACTTTCCTTGTGGCCGAAATGTTGCAAGGTCAGTGTCAGAATACCATTTACGTATGGCCTGCAGGTTAAGGAAAAAAAGGAAGATCAAAAAAGAGTAGGGAAGGGGAGTGATGTGAGGAAGGTTATTAGCCCTGAATTTAAAAAAGGAGAAGAAGGAACGGGATGGAAAAAGCAAAAGGATGGAAAACAACTTTAAATGCGGTGCTGCGAGAACATAACAAAGCGGCCAGTGCAGGGGGTAAGGCAGTCAGTTTTGCCACACAAGCCGCAAGGCGAGACATACTGGAGAGTGGTTTTAAAGAATTGCGGGCGCTCGGTTTTAAGCTACCGGATGTACGAGGTTTTAAAGAGCGGCACATGATGGCATTAGGCCAGGCGTGGGAAGCCAAAGGATTGTCGGCCGCGACCCTCCAAAACCGCTTCAGTGTTTTCCGTCTCTTTGCAGAATGGATAGGCAAAAAGGGGATGATACGCAGATCCGAGTGTT
>JBEPVC010000201.1:0-4427 GCA_041691235.1 Chitinophagaceae bacterium | reverse complement strand
AACCATCGGAAGAAGTATTGCAAAGGGTACAGGAAGAATTTAACCTGCATGATCTAGCCATTGAAGATGCACACCTGGCACACCAGCGGCCCAAAATAGAGCTATATGGTGATTCTGTTTTTGTAGTGCTTCGAACGGCGCAAATGAGCCACGAACATCACACAGAATTCGGGGAAACACATTTTTTTGTAGGTAAAAATTTTATTGTAAGCGTGCGCCACGGCTCTTCTGTTCCTTATACTGAAGTACGCTCCCGTTGTGAAGACATGCCGGATTTACTCAGCAAAGGCCAGGGGTTTGTATTATATGCTATTATGGATTTTATTGTTGATCGTTATTTCCCGGTTGTGCAAGACATGGAGCAGGAATTGGTAGCTATTGAAGAAAAAATTTTTAAAGCAAAACCCAGCCGCCAAACTACTGAACAGATATACCAATTGAAGCGGGAATTGCTCGAAGTCAGAAGAGCAGTATCACCATTAGTTGATGTTTGTAACCGGCTTATGCGATTTGATATTAAATGTATTTCGCCGGAAACGCAACCTTATTTCAGAGATATATACGACCATGTGGTACGCATTAATGAAATGGTTGACAATACAAGGGAATTATTAAACACTGCATTAGAAGCAAATTTTTCACTTATCTCCATTTCGCAAAATGATACGTCTAAAAAATTTGCGGGATGGGCTGCCATTATCGCAGTGCCAACTATGGTAGCTGGTTTTTGGGGAATGAATTTTAAGTTTATGCCCGAAACGCAGTGGGAATATGGATTTCATGCAGTGATATTGTTTACTATTATTGCCTGCTTTTTGCTTTACTATTTATTCAGGCGCTCAGGATGGTTATAAAACATTGATGAAGAGTAATTAAAAAAACTTTTTTGATTTTTTAATTTTATGTTTACTAAATGTGTGAATTACATCTCAATAAAAGATCAGCATCAATGGTAAGAAAATAAATTTCACTTTAAGATCGCAATTAATTAATATTAATGCTATTAATCACTGATTCATTTTTAAAAAAATCAATTTTTCGACAAGGATACTACCAGGCAAATAAATATTTTTTGAATTTAATTTATTAAATAATTAAAAATAATTTATCTTGTTCTTCTAATAAATTTATTAGTACCTTTTTTACCAAAATTCTATCCTTCCAAATTCTGGCTTACCAATAAGAAAAAAACAAAACATTGCAGGCTAACTGTTTGGAGTAGTTATATTCTTAACTATTTTTTATTAATTTGGTCTTTTAATGCGTATGAATTACAAATACTACATATTGAGTATTGTTGAAGTTTTTTCGTTTTTTCAACTTTACCGGTAGAAGTTCTTGTAAACTGTTTTATTACTAATTGAATCAATCTTCTTTTAAAAAAATATAACCATTAATCACTACTAAACTTAAACACGAATGAAAAAGTATTTATTACCGGCAGCATTATTCGTTGCAGGTGTATTGTTTATACTGTTCCCGTTTTTGTTTTCTTCGGGAAATATTGATCTTAAAATACAACCCGCATCTGTAATAATGCCAGCGGCGTATAAAGTTTATTCTAACCCTGATGTGGCTGGTGGCCGTTATAATCTTTTTAAAGCTGTTATAAAAAATAGCGGTTCATCTGAGATTCATAACCTAAAGGTGCAATATCGTGTTCCAAAATTTATTGACGAATGGACAGATGTTCCTTCTCCATCTGACCTGCTACCAGGACAGGTAGCAGTGGTAACCTGTTTCCCCGTATTTAATCAATCTATTACAGAAAAAAATACTTCATCGAAGGAAAAAACGGAAATAAGATTTTTTTATGGCGGCAAATCCAATCCAACAGAAAAAGATGAATCATTTGTTTTTGATATGACATCGGTAAATGATATTGTCTTCTCCGATATGAGTGATAAAGAGAAAGCATATAACTCAGATTACGCCACCAATCTCGCATTGTACGCGTGCATGGTTGCATCACAGGATCCTATTATAAAATATTATGCGCAACAGGTTCAGCAAAAAGTATTACAAGGTGAGCAGGCTGCAGGTGTAGGAACAGCGGGAACTGTTGGAGAAAAAGAAGTGAATGAAGCATTGCGGGTAATGAAAGGTGTTTATGATGCCACACGATTAACAAAAATGGTTTACAGTGAAACATCCGCAGGTACTTCAAAATTTGGGGATAACACAACAAGTACTGAACACATAAGGCTTGCAAGAGAAGTAGTCACAGGTAATACGGGTTTATGTATTGAACTGGCATTACTTCATGCAAGTGTTTTAAAAGCTGCGGGTAATCATGCGGTAATTTTTCTAATACCCGGGCACGCATACCCAGGAATTAAATTAGGAAATTCGTATTATGCGCTGGAAGCTACCTGTATAGGTGGAGCAGGTCTTGGAGGTGTTATGACGGCAGACCAGGCATTACAAGCAGGTATGAAAGAAGCAAACGAATTCTTTACAGCGATACAAAAAGGTTTGCCTGGTTATAATTTACTCGATCTTGATGAGTTGAATAATGAAGGATACAAAGAAATGGAATTAAAGGATGATCCCTTTTTACGTCAAAAAGTAGACCAGCTAACTCAAAGTTTTCAGGCAGGCAATACCCAACAGCAACAGCAACAGCAGCCCCAGGAAAATGGGGGTGATCAAACAGACCAGGTAGATAATACTAACAATAACACCAACACTAACAATGCGCCTGCAATGGCAACGCATAGCGGAAATATTAATTTTTCTTATCCCGCAAGCTGGCCGCAGAAAAATCACCCGGTTCCGCAGTTACCAATATTGATCACAATGTTCGCTTCTCCCGGATTAAAACATGGCGCAGTAGAAATTTACCAGGTGCCTGGTGCCGCAAATGCTGCGCAGGCGATGGCTTACATTCAGCAATCACTCGCAAAAATGGGCGTACAAATAAAATATGTAGCTGATGGAGAACAAAATGGATTAACCCGTTTCAATGGAATGTCAACCTCCGGTGGGGCTTACATTCATTGGGAAAGTTTCTTGAAAGCTGTGAACGGGGGTGTAGAAGGAGTAGTTGTTGGTTCAGCACCCAATTCAAATCTTTCAGCACTTCAGCAACAAATTATGAATACTGTAAATTAAAAAAAATGAAAGCACTACTAAAAAAAATATCAGCATCAATTATAATTTCCTTTATTTTTTCAGCCAGCTCGATTAATTCTTATGCACAGGTTACGCCGGAAGATCCTACAAGTCTTGTTCAGGAGTTTACGGTTAACATTGATAAATTGGGTGATGCCACCATGGAACTGAATCAAAAAATGAACGCAACGCAATGGCAATATTTTAAACAAGCTCCGATATTTACCGATCCTTCAATGGCAAAACGCGATATGGAACGGGGAATGGCGACTTATGTTATAGAAGATTTTAAAAGAGATATGGATGAAATGAACAGGACAGTAAAGCTTAGCATGAAAGTAAAAAGCTATGCTCAATATAAAGGAAATGCCCATTGGTCTATAAAAATAGATTCGAAAGATCCGCAGGTAACAAAACTTACCGATAAAGCATATATGATTACCGGTAATGCAGTAATGGGCAATAGCCTTGTACAACAAATTTTTAAAATTTACTTTCCCGGAAATGCAAGTGACGTTACACAAACGACAGATGAATTTGGTAAAGCGATATTTACTTACGATGCCGGAGGTGGCTTTTTTTCTTATCTGAAATGGAATAACATAATTGGCTTGTTACTTATTTTAGCAGCGATATACTTTTTGTTAAAACCAAGGCCTGTACGCAATTACAATGCAGTAAAGATATAAACATGGCAGTAAGATATTTCATCACCTTATTTATAGCCGTAGCATGCATGACGCTTGCGACAAATGTATCTGCACAACATAATATATTACATGGTGATACGCTTATTCTCAATAATCATGAAAAATTTTGGTTAAATGAAGAAGTAGTTTTTGGCACCGGAACTTTACCTAATAGAGCTTACAGCTATATTTATGAAGCGCCTAATGGCTTGCAAAAACTGGTAAACGATCATAAAAAGAAATTGCTTCCGCCAGCTTATAAAGGCTACAAATCAAAAATAGTAAAGTTTGAAAAAGAGGTTGGGCACAACAAAAAAGATTACGATTATACTATTCTTGTACTTGAAACTGCTGATGGTAAAAGGTTTTGGTGTGATATTGACCATGCCTATAATAATCATGAAATAGTTTTAAAGGCTTCTGACAATGGTGGCGGCACTACAGTTATCAGGACAGAACCAAATAAAAGTGATGCGGATTTTTCAAAAAAGAAATCATTGCCGGATTCTAAAAAAACAACTTCAAAACCAAAACCAAAACCTGTACCTATTTTTTGAGCTAACTGTTTTAGCATAACGGATATGATTAAACGCAAGAGGTGCTTTCTTGTCATCGTTAGAAAAT
>JBEPVC010000200.1:0-4446 GCA_041691235.1 Chitinophagaceae bacterium | reverse complement strand
TTGTTCATTGATAAAACTTTTAAATACTAAATCCGGGTTTAAGATTTAAATAGCAAACACATTTCAGGCAAGTAGCATTCGTATCTACATCAAGGTTCTTTCTGAATTTAATTGACTTTTCGCTATTGAGTATATTATCGAGAG
The DNA here is from genome assembly GCA_041691235.1 of Chitinophagaceae bacterium. Taxonomy (GTDB): domain Bacteria; phylum Bacteroidota; class Bacteroidia; order Chitinophagales; family Chitinophagaceae; genus Ginsengibacter. Next base: position 4,302 of record JBEPVC010000200.1, on the reverse strand, counting down.
AATTTTCACGGATGTTGCCTAAAGGTTTGTGAAAGAAACATGGCCTCACAGTTCCGTCCGCTTCTATAACAGTAGATACCCAGGGCGCATTACATTTTTTATACGGAAATAAATTTAATCCGTAAAAGGCTGCATAATATTCGTAAATTTTATAAATTTTTTCAGGATGCTCAGCAATGAAATTATTTTCAAAATCGCTGCGATAATTTTTTATTAATGTATTAACCATTCGTTTCAATTCCGGCAAATCATTTTCAGATAAAAGAATTTCATGCTTGCGATTTTCGTCCCAAAGCATTTCACGATTAAAAGCATGACTGCTTACGTCCGCAGGTAAAAAACTTATTTGATCAAGCCCCAGCTCTTTTGCAGAATCAATGATAAATGGCCAGCGATGAAAATTAAGCTGGTGAATAACTGTGCGGGCAGTTATTCTAAAATTCGGATCGATAGATCTCAATTGAACAATACCTTCCCGCAACTTATTAAATGCGCCCGGAATGTTTCTTATAGTATCATGTATTTGTTCATCGCCATCTATTGAAACAATTACATCATTTACCCACTTAGCTAATTGCTCTGCATTTCTTTTAATAGTTAGTCCGGTTGACAGCAATGTTACTTTTATATTTTTATCTCTTAATATTTCGCAGAAATGAAAAAAGTTATTGTTTAGCAAAGCTTCGCCACCAGACATCAGAACCTGGCGGGTTCCAAATTTCTTTAACGACTTTAGCAAGCCGGTAATGTCTGTTTCGGTTAGCTGCTTCAGGTTTTTATTATCTTTCCAGATGTCGCACATTATGCAACGGCAATTGCACGCACTGTGCGGCATTAAAATTACAATCGGCAATGCGGTGATCCTGCTTGTTTGCAAAGTATGGTATCGCTTGATTGTATGAAATAAAGGCTGGCTGAACATCACACGTAATTATTTTTAATACACACCCAATGAAAAGGATTTTTTTGCAGCAAAAATTTATTCTTCAATGAATGTGGCTCCGATAAAACTGAATAAGAAAAAGAATGCAGATCCTGCAAACTATGATGAAAATAAAATTGAGACATTTGCGGAAATCCCATTTCAGAAAAATATTGTTCAGTCCTTTGTTTAGCAGATGCGATTTCGCTTCTTTTATACAGATGGCTATCAAGAATATGAATTTCACCCTGCAATGTCAAAAGCCGTAAAGCAGCATTTATAATTTCACTGAGCGATTCAAAATATTGTATGGAAGCTGCAAACACAATCAAATCAAATTTTTTATCAATGGCAATACCGGAGCGAATGTCACCGGTTATAAAACGAAGATTCGGTATTTTATAAAATACATTTTTTGCCTGGCTCAGTTCTACTTTATTAATGTCAATGCCAACCGCTTCACCATTTACAATGCCGGAAAGGCGGGCAGTTAACCATCCGTTTCCGCATCCAACTTCAAGAATGTCGCACACGTGTTTTTTTTGCTTTATATACCTGCAAAGTTTGTTGAATGACCTTTTGCGAATAAGCCATTCTCTATAATGTGTATGAGAGTTAGCAACGGCAGGCAATTTCAAAATTTCATTTTCAGTGAATATCCGTCCTTCTTTTTTTCTTAACGGAATATATAATTTTTCAAAGGCACACTGGTTTAGCGCATGTTGTTCAGAAAAAAAACCATTTATAACTTTTAAGTTATTCAAGTGAATCATAATTATATTAAAATCCCTGTATCTCGGGTTGTCGGTATTTCCACATACGTTGTAAAAATTTTATTTCGTAAGGATATTGATAAAAATTTATTTTATATCTTAAGCCGGCGATAACCCGCATCAGTCTTCGCTTTAAATTATTAAGCCTGATATCTGAAACTGTTGGATAGTACCCATTAAGCACTGTTTCAAAATTTCTGATCTTATCAATCATCTCAGGTGTAAGCCATGGTGTCAATGGATTTTTTCTCATATCAAATTTTTCCCATTGCGGGCTCACCCAATCTTCCAGCACTTTTGGATATGAAAATCCTGACGCCAATACTTCATTATATAATTCTGATCCTTCAGTAGGTACAGGACTGTATGTGTATAAAACAATTTCTGTTCTAGGATTAATTGCTTTTACTTTTTTAATAAAATTTATATCGAATTCTATTTGCTCCATTACTTCTGCAGGTGTTGGTGCGGGCGTGCCTAGTACAAAAGAATATTCAGGAATGATATCATATTTTTTTAATCGTTCTGCAAAGCGCAAAATTTGTTCGCCTGTTTGTGTGCCGCCTTTGTCCAGCTGGTGAAGCACTTTATCATTTCCGCTTTCTGCACCAAAAAAAATAATTTTACATCCTGCCTCGCGAATCAATGCAAGCGATTCATCTTTAAATTTATCCATTGTATCAATTCGCGCCATGCCCCACCAACTCATCTTTTCCGGCTTAACTAATTTGCAAAATGCAACTACTCTTTTTTCTGAAACGAAAAAATTGTTATCGTGAAATTCAATTGCATCAGCGCCCCATTTTTCTTTAATGTATTTAACATCGCGATAAACGTGCTCTGCAGATTTTGCTTTCCATCTTGCTTCATACGTAGGAACCACTGCGCAAAAAGAACAAGTAAAAGGGCATCCGATACTTGAATGATAAGCAAGCGTTTTATCACCGAGATATGTTTTGCCCAAATATTTTTCTATCGGGTATAATTCATCCAGTTTATTGTAGGGCAATGGCGGAAGAACATCCTGCTCAATCAAATCTTCTTTTGTATTCCTGATAACTTCGTTTTCCAGTTTGTAAATAAGATTTTTAATTAACTCATACGGTGTGTTGTTTTCCAGGGCCTCAATCAATTTTGGAAACGCATGATCACCAGGGCCATTGATTACAAAATCTACATAACCGGAATTCAAAACAACTTTATAATGATTTGTTGGAAAATATCCACCCCAAATCATAACAGTCTCCGGAAATTCTTCTTTTATTTTTTTTGAAAAAGGAATAGCCTGCTTGGTTTGAGGACCGGGCATTATGGTAAACCCGATATATTTATACTCGCCTGTACTTAAATAACTCCTGATTTTTTCATAGGCATTTTCCTCCCGGTTACCATCAACAATTACCCAATCATACATTCCGTTGATTGATGCGGCAATATTCATGATAGAATTGGGAATCCTGTGCTTGGCGACAGCACTTGTGGGATTATACAAAAGAACCTTACTCATGCTGATTTAAACGAAATAAATTGTTGCAAGGTTGCCCGTTGTAATATATGTTTATAGTCTATTTTTACGATGATTAATATCTAACTAAATTGAACCCATGCGGGTATTTCAAAAATTAAAAAGACGTCTCTCAACCTTTTTACCGTCAGTAAAGGAAACCGAACCTGCATCAGCATATAACTTATGGGCAGCCAGCTACGACAGCCAGCCAGACAACCTTATGCTTGCTTTGGATGAACAATTGTTTTCAGGCTTATTAAATAATGTTAACGTTCAAAATAAAATAGTTGCAGACATAGGTTGCGGAACCGGACGACACTGGAAAAAAATTATGGACAGGGATCCAAAAAAAATAATCGGCTTTGATGTATCACAAGGAATGCTGCAAATTTTACAACAAAAATTTCCACAAGCAGAAACTCACCTTTTAATAAATGATGAATTGCAAGGTTTGCAAAATGAATCATGTGATCTTGTTTTTTCAACATTAACTATTGCACACATAGAAAATATTAATAAAGCAATTGCAGAATGGAGCCGCATTTTAAAACCCGGCGGAGATATGATCATCACGGACTATCATCCAAAAGCTCTATCAAAAGGCGGCAAAAGAACATTTAGCTATAATCGAAAAACAGTTGCAGTAAAAAATTATGTTCATACAATTGAATTGATAAAGGAAATTACGCAGCGCCTGGGCTTACAAGAAATGGGTTTAGTAGAAAAATCAATTGATGATTCTGCAAAGCCCTATTATGAAAAACAAAATGCACTTTCAGTATTCGAGGCGTGGAAAGGAATGCCAATAATTTATGGACTTCATTTAAAAAAACCTGATGCTTCTTTGTAATGTTAACATAGTTGGAAGTGATGGTTCAAAAAATATAAGGATTACAGAACAAAAAATTTCTGCAATAACGCATTATGAAAACAGCGCAACAATATTGCCCGGAGAAATTAAAATAAATTTCGAAGATGTTATTGCATTCCCGGGCTTGATAAACTCACACGATCATCTCGATTTTAATTTATTCCCTCAAATTGGCAATCGTATCTATAACAATTATTCAGAATGGGGAAAAGATATTCATAAGAAAAAT
>JBEPVC010000199.1:0-4464 GCA_041691235.1 Chitinophagaceae bacterium | reverse complement strand
ATGAAACAAAAAGATTTTACCGGAATTGTTCCTGCACAGCAAACAGGTAAAGCAATAGAGGCAGAATCGTTTGTAACCCTGGGTGATGTAAACGGGGCAAAAAATTTATATGAAGAGGCCAGGAAACGTTTGCTTTCTATAAATAACTGGCATCATGTAGCTGGATTTATCAGTGCGCATTTTCAGCTAATGAATGCAATGGGAAACAAACTTGAAAAAAATGCCGAAAAGGGCGATTACATAAGGATAGACATACCGGGACCCGGAAGTAAAGAAGGGGATGGATATGACTGGGTAATTATTGAAGAACTAAAAGAAGTAGAGGATGATGATATGCAAAGCATAGGCTTACGTGTGCGGCCTGCCATAAATCCGTCAGGAAATAAAAATGAAATAGGGCATTTTTATTCGCCGGAAGCTACCAGCAGTTTTATTGTTACCCGTGAAGGAACAGGAATAAGCGCGATGATTATTGATCGCAACATCAAACCGAACGATGACACGGAATCGTTAACAGATAAAATTCGCCATTCGGCTATAGGCATGAGTGCAATTGGGTTGTTTTCAAAAGCACAATGGAAAAACCTGGCTAATGGCCTTATTGAGCAGAAAGAAGCTATTAATTAAGAAAAGGTTTTCTAAGATATTAATTTTTGTTGTGCCGTGTAATATTAACTCTCATTTATTTTTATTTCAATTAAAATAATTCTCCTTTATGCAGTTATCCACTCAGGTAAGGGATCTTTTTTTACTGGCTTTGCCCATAGCCTGCATTGCCTGGACCGTAACTCATGAAGAAGTGTTTAAAGAGCCAAGGGATTACTGTATAAGAAAATCCATATCGAGCAATACATTACTGAAGCGCAAATTTTTTTACCTTTTTACCTGCGAATATTGCTTTAGCCATTATATCACCATGTTTTTTTTATTTATCAGCGGTTATCATTTATTGTTTGAAGGCTGGCGCGGTTACCTAATTGGCGGGTTTGCTTTGGTATGGATCGCAAACATTTATATGAGCATCTTTGGGCTGGTAAGAGTAGGGTTGAAGAACGAAAAAATGGAAGTGACTATTAAAGAAGAAGAACTGAAGGAAATAAAAAAATAAAAATATTTTTTTATCAACGTCTATGCGGCACAGTTAAATTATTAATAAACCATTCAAACTTTAATTTAAGCCGGGCTTTTTTTCTTAAAGTGTCTGTTTTTGTATTTTTTGTCATTTTCGCAAAGTTATCATTCCCATTATCAAACTACTCATTTAGGATTTTCAACCTAGTTATTATATAGTAATTTCGTGAAAATTCAGGCATTGAATTATAATTCCTGTCTGCCGGAACGTAGTCAAATTTTTCTTGTTATCCTATTTTTTTGAGTAATGAAGTCCAACCACACCACAAGCAAATTGTTTACTTTCAATAAGTGTCAAATTTTTTGTTGCTTTTACATCTTTAAACATTGGAATTCCTTTCCCGATTACAACAGGATTTACAAACATCCAAAGCTCATCAATAAGCCCTTCAGTAAATAAAGAATGTGTTGCAGTAGCACTCCCAAATATCATAATATTCTTACTGCCTTCTTCTTTCAATTTAGTAATATTTTCAAAAAGATTATCACTAATGATTTTTGTATTGCTTAGTCCACTTGCATTAATGGTTTTTGATAAAACTACCTTTAATGATTGGTTATACCATTGCGAATGTTCAATATCGTGTTTACTTGCATTAGGTTGGTCACCTGCCGTTGGCCAATAACTATTCATCATTTCGTATGTTACTCGTCCATAAAGTGCCGTGTCTGCTTCATTAGTCATTTTTCCAACGAGGTCAAACATTTCGTCATCAAAGCTTATCCAATCCATTTCACCGTTTTGTCCTGCAATAAAACCGTCAAGAGTCATGTGCATTGATACAATAATTTTTCTCATCTGATTATTATTAGCGGTTAGGCGTTCTTCGGTTGTTTAAATTCTTATTTTATTGTATTGCTACCTAGTCTTTGGGTTCCCACAATTCAACTTTGTTTCCTTCTGCATCAAGGATATGTAAAAATTTGCCGAAATCAACGGTTTGAATAGTGTCCACAATGGTTACACCATTCTTTTTAAATTCTTCAACAAGTGCTTCCAGGTTTTCAACCCTGTAATTTATCATAAAATCCTTTGTTGAAGGTTCGAAGTCTTTGGTGGTTTCCGGAAACGGTTGCCATAGTGTTTGTCCTTTCTTGGTGCTGTCTGCACCTTCATACCATTCAAAAGTTGCCCCACCCCATGGGTTGGTGTTTAAACCAAGATTTTCTTTATACCATTCTGTCATTTTTTTGGGGTCTTTACATTTAAAAAAAATGCCGCCAATACCTGTAACTTTTTTCATTGTTGTTTTATTTTGTTTTGTAATTATTGTTTTAAATGCGAAACCTGAAAGAAAAGATGCTGTAATAACTAAAACTATTAATGATGTCTTTTTCATTTTGTCTGAATGTTTGTTGTTTATGATGTTGTTCTTTACGCTTACCGCTAACGTTCACGGCTTCGCGATGTAGCGGCATTTTAAAATCGTCAGCCTGTAAACGAAGCTAAATTTATAAATAAATCCCGATAGCTATCGGGATCATTGTTTATTCTATTGCCGGTGTTATTTGTGGCCCTGTTATTTTTTTAAATTTGCTTTCTTCGTCAGCTACATGTTGTAAGTAGTAACAATAAATCAATTGTTTTTTACGAATACTTGGGGTTAGCAGGGTTACCCTTCATACGTATGAAATTCTGTAACTGTCAAAAAATATCCGTCAGGGTCACGGAATGAAAACTCCTTTCTCAAAGAATTAGGATTTAGGTGAATATCTTCTTCTATTACACAACCTGCTTTTAAAGCATTTTGGTAAATATTATTCATGTTTTCCATTCTGAAATAAAGCAATAATCCGTTTCCTGGTGTTATACCTGGATTTATCATTGTCGGATGGTTATGTTCTTCCCATTTGTGAAGGCAGAGAATGATTTCGTTATCGTCAGAAACTAAAACTGAGAAGTGGTCACCACCGTGATTGTTTTTAAGTTCAAATATTTTTTGATACCATTTTGAACTGGCTTCAATGTCTTTTACAGCAATTATTGGGTCTAGCCTGGTCATAATTTTTGAAGTTGTTTGCAAATGTTTCTTTGGTTTTCCTCCCTGATGAAACAATTATTTTTTCTCATCCGAAAGCTATCGGATTTATTTCTCATTAAACTCCAACAGTACCTGTCTTTACTTTTCCAGCCCTCTTGTAATTGGCAATAATAACTCCACTTGGGGTAATCACACTTTCTATTAGTGTAAATGCTGCCGGAATCGGGCCATTATCAAACAACTTTTTTCCTTTACCAAGAGTCAACGGGTGAATTAGGAGCCAGAGTTCGTCCACTAAATCATTCTTAAGTAGCAGCTGGATGAGCTCACCACTGCCCCATACCTGAATGTGAGCCCCGCCTTTAGCGGTGGAATTTCTGAGCTTTTTAATATCTGCCAGGCTTTTGAAGAAAGTTGTGTTTTTCCAATCTGATTTTTTCCTGGTTTTGGACATGACGTATTTGGTGCCATCATTGATACCTGGCCAAAAGTCTGCATGCTCAGGCCAGTAGTCTTCCCAAATCTCAAATGTTTTTCTACCCAGAAGATAATCTGCAGGTTTCAGCAGTTTTTTCATAACCTTACCACCAACTTCGTCACCATAAGGTGCAACCCAACCGCCATATTTAAAACCGCCTGATATATCTTCCTCAGGTCCACCGGGTGCCTGCATCACTCCATCTAATGTGATCATTGATAAGACAATTATTTTTCTCATATTGTTAGATTTTATTTTTTAAAAATTTCTTCATCCCGATAGCTATCGGGATGGTTTTATTCCAAAACTATGCATTGATAATTTTCTTTGATGAGAAGTTGAATTATTTTTTCGGATGAAATATCTTTTCCCTGCACTCTTAAAATTTTGTCGCAATCATTCAGGTCAAAATTTATTTTGTGTTCGGGAAAATGTTTTGAAAGTTTTTGCAGAAGAATTTTTGATTCCGATATCTTCTCCACATTTGTTTTGAATATTTCTACCATATAATTGTGAACTGTTCGAAGTATAGCAACCAACTGAGAAGTTTACTTGTTCTCAAGCCTATATCGTATTGCTTCTTCAAGTATATTGATGTTTATATCTTTCAGCGTTTTGAACTTAATGCAATACCCGCTTATACTTGCCTTGCCGAGTTTTTTCCCATACGCTTGGGCTAAGTATGTTTTATCTTTAATACCCATGATATAGACTGAGATTCCGGTTGTGTTTGCACTCAAACCAATTTGATAAAACTCCCTGGTTGTTCCATTAGCATATTTTATGGTGTACAATCCATATCCTATATTAGGATTTGAAACAGTTTTATTTTCACTGTCTTTACCATCCAGGAACCATAATTTACATGCTGGC
>JBEPVC010000198.1:0-4472 GCA_041691235.1 Chitinophagaceae bacterium | reverse complement strand
CCCCTTTAGGGGGTTTGGGGGTTTTACTAACGGTAACGGATAATGGCAATGGCATTCCTCAAAAAGTTATTGATAAAATCTTTCAGCCATTCTTCACAACAAAACCAACAGGTGAAGGAACTGGATTAGGGTTGAGTTTAGCTTATGATATTATAAAAGCACATGGTGGTGAAATAAAAGTAGAAACTAAAGAAGGAGATGGCACAACATTTATTATTCAACTGCCCATATAACCAGTCAGGATTAAATTTTAATTATATTTATCATTACTAAAACTAAAAAAAATCACACCCATCTTTCTTTAAAAAATGAAAAAAAATATACCCTTCCTCGTATTATTGCTTTGCGGCCTTATCAGCAATGCTCAGCTTAGTAACAAAGCCACCGATAGTTTAAACCAATTGCTTGCAACGGAAAAAGAAGACACCGCGCAGGTGATGCTGCTGTATCAGCTTTCGAGAGCTTATTCCACCTCGAAGCCAGACACCGCTTTGCTGCTTGCCCAACAAGGATTAGAGCTATCTCAAAAAATACATTTTAAAAAAGGAGAATTTAGCTGCTTAAGAACTACAGGGAATATCTTTGTGAATACAGGCAATTATCCCAAGGCATTGGAAATCTATTTACAGGTTTTAAGAATTGCCGAGGAATTAAAGGATGATGTGAGCATTGGTACAGCGTTAAGCAATCTCTCAGATGTTTATTTTTATGAAGGAGACATAAAAAGAAGTGTTGATTATTCTCAAAGAGGCATATCTATTTATAAAAAACTTAAAGATAGTTCGGGGTTAAATACTGCGCTTGCAAACCTTGGTGATACTTATGAAAAAACCAACCAGATAGATTCTGCCTTGCACTACACCCGGCTTGGTTATTTAATGGCACTCTCTTTAAAAAACAGCCCTTTAATGGGCACAGCGCTCAATAATCTTGGGAATGTTTTTTTAAAGTTAAACAAGGCCGATAGTGCGATGATATATTATAAATCAGGACTTCCCTATATAAAACGGGATAATAATGATAACGGCCTTTGCGAAACTTACCTTGGAATGGCAAAAATTTTCTTTCAAAAAAATAATATCGATTCCTGTTTATACTATGCAAGGCTTTCCTTTAACATAGCAAAAAATGTTGGGTTTCTTGACAATTTGCTTAATGCAAGCAATTTTTTAGCGGGGTATTATAAATCAGCCCGTAATATAGACAGCGCGTATGCTTACCAGGCTGCTACCATTGCTGCAAAAGACAGTCTCTTCAGTCAGCAGAAAGCAAATGAGTTTCAGAGTATGACTTATGATGAGGACATGCGCCAGCAGCAAATAGAAGATGCAAAAGAGCAGGCACGCGTACAGGTAAAGCAAAATGCATTGATCGGTGGGCTTCTCACATTACTCGTGGTCGCTTTTCTTTTAATTCGCAACAACAGGCAAAGAAGAAAAGCCAATGTACTACTGCAAAACCAAAAACAGGAAATTGGTAACAAAGCGCAGGAACTTTCTGTACAAAAAGATAATCTTCAACAGTCATATAACAATGTTGAGCAATTGGGAGAAATTGGGCGAAAGATTACTTCATCACTTTCTGTTGAAAAAATTATAGGCACTGTGTATGATAACGTAAACGTTTTAATGGATGCTGCTGTGTTTGGCATTGGTATTTACGATGATAGTTTAAAAAGAATTGAATTTCCTGCCACGTATGAAAACGGGAAAGCACTTCCATTTTATGCCAACTCCATTGATGATAAAAATCGTTTTGGGCCTGTATGTTTTAATAGTGGCAAAGAAATTATCGTAGGAAATCTTTTCAAAGAATACAAAGACCATATACAGGAAGTACCCACACCTCATGAAGGCGGCCAGCCAGTCTCCATTATTTTTCTTCCCTTAATTGCAAAGGGTGAAAGATTAGGCGTTATTACTGTGCAGAGCTTCCAGGAAAATGCTTACTCTGAATATCATCTTTTTATGCTCCGTAATATTGCGACTTATACTGCAATTGCTATTGAAAATGCAGAGTCATTTGATAAGCTGAACCAGACTGTTTCAACGCTCAAATCAACACAATCGCAATTAATACAAAGTGAGAAGATGGCAAGCCTTGGTGAGCTTACAGCAGGCATTGCTCATGAAATACAAAATCCTTTAAACTTTATTAATAATTTTTCTGAAGTAAACAATGAACTGATTGAAGAATTAAAAAGTGAACAACCGGCATCCGGAGAGCATAATGCATCAGGCAATGGGATACTCAATAATATTTTTCAAAACAATGAAAAAATTGTTTTTCACGGCAAGCGTGCAGATGCTATTGTAAAAGGAATGTTGCAACATACTAGAACATCTTCGAGGCAAAAAGAATTAACCGACATTAATGCATTAGCCGATGAATATCTCCGCTTGTCTTTTCACGGGTTAAGAGCGAAGAACAAAAGTTTTAATTCAATAATGAAAACAGAATTCGATAGCAGCGTTGGAAAAATAAATATTGTTCCACAGGATATTGGAAGAGTAATATTGAATCTCTATAATAATGCATTTTATGCTGTTATGGAAAAGAAGAAAACGGCAGACGAAGGTTATCAACCAACCGTTACCGTTAGTACCAGGAAAACAAATAGTATAGTTGAACTAGCGGTAACGGATAATGGCAGTGGCATTCCTCAAAATGTTGTTGATAAAATATTTCAACCATTCTTTACAACGAAGCCAACAGGCGAAGGAACAGGATTGGGATTGAGTTTGAGTTATGATATTGTAAAAGCTCACGGCGGTGAAATAAAAGTGGAAACAAAGGAAGGCGAAGGAACATCATTTATGATATTCTTGTCAAATGTGTAGATAGGAGTTGCCATTCTGATTCCTCAAATGATATAACAACCCGGTTTTATTATTTGCCATAGTTATAAATTAACCATACATGAAACGAACTGTAATTGTTGCGTTACTTCTCTGCTCTGTTTTACTAACGCATGCGCAAAGCAGAAAAATAGACAGCATAAATAACCTTATCAGCAAGGCTACTACTGATACAGCAAGAATAAACCTGATGGTAAAAAAAATTAATTACGTCAGGAATCAAAATATCGATTCATCCATAGTATTTGCTAAAAGAATACTCGGAGAAGCCCAAAAAGCCGGATACTATAAAGGGGAAGTTGACACAAGGAACCACCTTATTACCAGTTATTGCTATAAAGGCGATTATAAAAGCGCGAAAGAAAATTTGAAATTCCTGGAGACTTTTATAAAGCCTTCAAAAGATTCTACTGACTATGCCGACATGTATGGCAACTATGGAATGATGTATGGCATGCAAAGCAAGTATGATACATCTATACAATTTTATGAAAGGGCGATTGGTATTTATGAAAGACATGACAGCAAAGCTGACCTTCCTACCAGCTATTCTAATATTGCAATCGGTTTCCAGCAGCTTTCAAATTTTCCGCGGGCCTTGTTCTACCAGCAAAAATCTTTGAAGCTTGCCGAAGAAAGTAACAATGAAACTACACAGGCATATGTATTAGTTAATATGGGAATTACGTATACGCTTATCCGTGACTCCGCAAGATCTGAACAGGCTTACAGGAGAGCAATTTTACTTGCCGAAAAAAATGAGCTTAAGAATGTTGAATTATATGCGTACACCAATCTATCCAGTCTGTATATCAACCAAAGCAAATGGAAAGATGGTTATGAATTTGCTATGAAGGCCGCCTTGCTTGCTGAAAAGATGGGTGACCTTGGCATTCAGGCTGCCAGCCTGTCCAAGGCTGCAGTTAGCCTTGCTAATACCGGTAAATTTTCTGAAGCGATGGATTTGGCGAAAAAGGGAATTTTAATTGCCGATTCATCTAAACAGCCACTAAATATTTACCAGGGATATTCAGGAATGGGAAGCGTACTAAAGCTACAGAAAAAATATGCGGAGGCCATTACTTTTTATGAAAAGGGATTTACTACACTAAATCAAACGGATGCTTATGATATTGACATCGGGCATACCTACAAAGAATTGTCTGAATGTTATGAAGAAAACGGGGATTTCAATAAAGCATTGGCAGCTTATAAAAAATATAGTCTTATCGAAGATTCTGTGAGAAGTAAGGATAATGTTCAAAAGGCTACAGAGCTTAATATGAATTACGATTTTGAAAAAAAACAGGCCGTGGCCAGCGCTATACAGGACAAGACAAATGCGGAGGCAAGGTTGAGACAATTGTTGTTACTTGGCGGACTCCTGCTGGCATTGTTCATTGCCATCGGCGGCTGGAGTGCTTACCGTAATAAACAAAAAGCAAATCGTATTCTTGAAATTCAAAAATCAGAAATACAAAGTACGATGACCAAGCTAAAGAAAACACAATCCCAGCTTATTCAATCTGAAAAAATGGCAAGCCTTGGAGAACTTACCGCAGGCATTGCCCATGAAATACAAAACCCGTTAAACTTTGTAAATAATTTTTCAGA
>JBEPVC010000197.1:0-4506 GCA_041691235.1 Chitinophagaceae bacterium | reverse complement strand
CTTTCATACGGCCCTTCTGCATCTTTCTGTGCTTCGTTCTTTTCGGCTGTAACATTTTATCTTATTTGAATATTATCGTTTGGCAATATCAAAAAATATTGCATTAAAATTTTTGATTTAATTTCTTCTTCCGCCGCCGCCACTTCTACCAGATCCACCACCACCTCTTCTATCTCCTCCGCCACCACCACGTCTGTCACCACCTCTATCGCGATCACCACCACCGCGCCTGTCGCCAAAACTGCCCCTTCTATCACCTTGCATTTCATTATCACTTTTTCCACCACCCGCGATGATGTTAGGATTCAAGTCTCTCTTGGCAAGAACTTCGCCTTTGCAAATCCAAACCTTTACACCTATTTTTCCATAAACTGTTTGAGCGAAAACATTTGCATAATCAATATCCATACGGAATGTATGCAAAGGAGTACGGCCTTGTTTTATTTCTTCACTGCGTGCGATTTCTGCACCGCCCAAACGTCCTCCCACTCTTACTTTAATTCCTTCTGCACCCATTCTTAATGCAGAAGCTATTGACATTTTTATCGCCCTTTTATAATTGATCCGATTTTCAATTTGCTTTGCAATGGTATCAGCAACAATATTGGCATCCAATTCAGGACGACGTATTTCAAGAATATTTATCTGCACGTCATCTTTGCCCGTTAGCTTTTTTAATTCTTCCTTAATCCGATCAACTTCGCCGCCACCTTTACCGATGATGATACCAGGCTTGGATGTATGGATAGTTATTATAAGTTTATTAAGCGTGCGCTCAATTACAATCTTTGCAATGCCTCCCTTATTAATACGGGCATTAAGATATGTTCTGATTCTATCATCTTCAATTAACTTCTTAGCATAATCTTTTGGATGAGCAAACCAGTTACTATCCCATCCACGGATGATTCCTAACCTTGCACCAATCGGATTTGTTTTTTGACCCATATTCGGTTTTTATTTTTTTGTATTTTTTGCAGCAGGTTTCTTTTCAGACTTGTCTGTTGCGGGTTTTTCTTTTTTAGTTGTTGATTTTGCTGTCGGTTCTTTCTTTGATACAGTTTTTTTAGCAGCAGGTTTTTTGGTTTCTGTAACCGCAACTTCTTGTTCTGCAGGAAGCTTTTCTGCCTTGGCTACCGGGCTTTTTACAGAAGCAACTTTATGATCTTTGCCATCAACAATAATAGTTACATGATTACTACGCTTACGTACACGATATCCACGACCCTGGGGAGCAGGACGCATACGCTTCATCACGCGACCTCCATCTACCATTATTGTTTTTACAATAAGACCAGCATCCTCCACTTTTGAATCACTATTCTTTTGTTCCCAGTTATTAATAGCACTTTTCAATAATTTATACATAGGCACAGCCGGATGCTTTGGGTTGAATTGCAAAATTCCTAAAGCCTTCTCAACTTCAAGCCCACGAATTAAATCTGCCAATAAACGCATTTTGCGTGGAGAGGTTGGGTAATTATTTAATTTAGCTACTGCTTCCATTTTTGTTTAAATTTCTCTTTTTTCGTTTGATCCTTTCGGATTAAGAACGGCTTATACTATTTTTTTACTGGAGTGACCTTTAAAATTTCTTGTTGGTGCAAATTCACCAAGCTTATGACCTACCATAAATTCAGTTACATAAACAGGAATAAATTTATTTCCGTTATGAACCGCAAAAGTGTGGCCCACAAAATCGGGTGTAATTGTTGACCGGCGTGACCATGTTTTAATAACACCTTTTTTTAATGTTCCCTCATTTATCCGAAGCACTTTAGTTTCCAGCTTAGCTTCTACATAAGGACCTTTTTTAATCGAACGAGCCATTTTTTTATTTTATTTTTGTTGATTTGCCATGCCTAAGGAATGGCCATTTTAACTTTTAAATTCTAAATTATTTATTTGGTAATTTTTTACCATTTCTTCTCTGGATAATCATTTTATCTGACCCCTTTCCACGAACGCGGGTAATTTCTCCTTTAGCATATTTTCCTGTTCTGCTACGCGGATGGCCGCCTGATGCTTTACCTTCGCCTCCACCCATTGGATGATCAACAGGGTTCATAGCCACACCTCTTGTTCTTGGGCGAATTCCTTTCCACCTGTTTCTTCCGGCTTTACCCATGCTCTCAAGATTATGATCACTGTTACTCACCACACCCACCGTTGCATAACAATTAATCAAGATTTTTCTAAGCTCGCCGCTTGGCATTTTTAATACACCATATTTATCTTCTTTATTGGCAAGCTGTGCAGAAGAACCGGCACTCCTCGCAAGTTTCCCGCCCTGGCCTGGTTGCATTTCAATATTATGAACTACAGTTCCCAAAGGAATATTTTTAAGCATTAAAGCGTTTCCAAGTTCAGGAACTACGGCATCGCCACTTATAACAGAAGCGCCAACTTGTAGACCCTGCGGAGCAAGAATATATCTTTTCTCCCCATCTGCAAATGAAACCAAGGCAATGAATGCACTTCTATTTGGATCGTATTCAATTGTTTTTACTGTTGCAGGAATATCTTTTTTATTTCTTTTAAAATCAATTACACGATACATCCTTTTATGCCCACCCCCCAGGTAACGCATACTTCTGCGACCCTGTGAATTGCGGCCTGCAGTATGGTGTACTTTTTCTACAAGGCTTTTTTCAGGAACATTGGTAGTGACCTCAGCGTAGGCATTGCCTATTCTCCAGCGTGTTCCTGCGGTAGTCGGTTTGTATTTTCTAAGTGCCATTTCAATTACTTTACCCTAAATCCCTAAAGGGACTTTTGGAGCTTTTTATTTTTTATTAATCTCTGCATTTTGCGGTAGCAGATTCTACCATTCTTATAATTATTTTTTATGCCCCGCTTTCTCCACGCTTCCGTTCCCCTTTAGGGGTTCGGGGTATTAAACATTTCCATACAGGTCAATGGTTTCACCTTCTGCAACTGTAACCACTGCTTTCTTTTTTGCAGGCTTACGACCTGTTAGTAAACCAGCTTTTGTATTACGTTGTTTTACCTTTGAAGGCATTGTCAATGTATTTACATCTTCAACCTGGATACCATAAAATTCTTCAACAGCCTTTTTTATTTCCAGTTTATTTGCCTTCCTGTTTACAATAAAAGTATACCGTTTAAACTTTTCAGTTAATCGGTTAACTTTTTCTGATAACACGGGTTTTATTAAAACTTCAGACAGCTTCATGTCTTTTTAATTTTTAGTTTGTTTGCTAAATGCTCTTATGCCTCTGCTTCCTTTTTATTTTCTTCGTTTTCTTCCACAAATATTTTAGCTGCACTTTCAGTAAATACTACAGTATCAGAATTTACAATATCATATGTGTTGATATCGCTTAATAGTGTACCACAAATTGAAGGTGCATTTCTAAAACTCTTGTAAACAATTTCATCATGTTCAGGAACTATAAATAAAGTTTTCCTGCTTTCCGACGCGATTGTGCCGAAGATTTCTGTGAATTTTTTTGTACTCGGAGTTTCCATTGTAATATCCTCAACAATCAAAATCTTATTTTCTTTTGCTTTATTGCTTAGTGCTCCTATCTTGGCCAAATCTTTTACTTTACGATTCAATTTAAAATCATAACCATGTGGCTTTGGGCCAAAAACAGTACCGCCACCTTTGTATAATGGATTTCTAATATTTCCTTTACGGCTTCCGCCTGTACCTTTTTGTTTGTGAAGCTTCTTTGACGAGCCTTCAACCTCTGCACGGGTTTTAACTTTATGGGTGCCCTGGCGTTTTGCAGCAAGATGTTGCTTTACAGAAAGCCAGATCACATGTTGATTTGGTTCTGCTGCAAATATTTCATCCGGCAAATCAATTGTTCTGCCGGTCTTTTTCCCTTTTATATTTATTATATCTAGCTGCATATTACTTCTGTATTACTAGGATTGAACCATTGTGGCCCGGAACCGAACCGCTTATTAACAAATAATTTTTTTCAGGAAATATTTTTACGATTTTGAGTCCTTTGATTTGAACTTTATCGCTTCCCATACGGCCTGCCATACGCATTCCTTTAAAAACTCTTGCCGGATAAGAAGAACCACCAATAGAACCCGGAGCTCTGGATCTATCATGCTGACCATGAGACTGACCGCCAACGCCATGAAAGCCGTGACGTTTAACGACACCCTGAAAGCCTTTGCCTTTAGTAGTGCCAATAACATCTACTTCGTCGCCTTCACTAAATATGTCAACACTTATAATGTCGCCAATATTTTTATCTGTTTCGCTATCGCGTATTTCTTTTACGAATTTCTTTGCCGTTGTATTTGCTTTGGCAAAATGGTTTTTTTCTGAGAGAAGTGTATGCTTTTCTTTTTTATCTCCAAAAGCAATCTGGACTGCATTATAGCCGTCAGTATCTACTGTTTTCTTTTGTGTTACAACGCATGGTCCAGCCTCAACAATGGTCACGGCAGTTTGCCGCCCATTGGTATCGAAAATGCTGGTCATGCCAACTTTCTTTCCAATAATACTTTTCATTTCTA
>JBEPVC010000196.1:0-4531 GCA_041691235.1 Chitinophagaceae bacterium | reverse complement strand
AGCTTTCGCTCCTGTTATACCAAGCTCCTTTTTCGAATTTAGCTCGCTATCGTAAAATGTAATAGAGAGTAGCTGATTATTGTTTTTAAATTGAAATTGCAATTCAATAGTCTGCAACGTCTTTTCTATTCCAAATCTTTTATGCTCACGCATATTTAAAGGTTCATAATTCTGTTTTAACCGACAGCTTGCTACTTCATCAAGAGAAAGAATGGAAGAATTATATTTACTATTCACCTCTTCCAAAATCATAATTTTTCTGTGTATTCCGTCAATGCCGATTACTTTTTTATAGAGCATTTCCTGGCTGCAAAAGATAAGATTGTTTGCAGCACCTTCCATGCTCAATTGTAAAAAGAGTTTTTCCTTTTTATTTTTTTCAGTTTTAATTAAGGATGCTGATAAATAAACAACCAATGTTACAAATGCAAAAAGGAGTATTGTTAGAAAGATGGCAGACATAGAGGCAATTGGAGTTCTAAAAAATCAATTCAACGAATCCGTAAAATATGATAACTGTTTTTTTAGGAAATAATTGCGTGGAGATGTAAAAATTTATTGTCGAAAATTAAAAGACAGAAAAAAGCAGTGGAAATACCTGGAAATTGTGCGGGATTTTTCAAACGCCGGTAGGGATATTACTTTAATCCAATAAAGCAACGATTTTATTATTAAGCATTTTCCTTTCCGTTTCAGAATGAGTGAGGTTTATCGCTGTCTCAAAATGCTCTTTGGCAACAGGCAAATTGTCAAGCCTGGAATAAATTTCGCCAAGAAGACTGTGATACAAATAATAAGATTCTAATTTCTTTTTTCCAGGTATAGTTTCCAGTTCCTCAAGCGCTATTGCGCCGCCATACAATTCCATTACAGCTACAACTTTATTTAATTGATTTATTGGAGAAGGAGAAATATTACAAAGCCATTCATAATAATCTAAAATTCGTTTCCAGTTTGTTTCCTTAAAAGTTTTTGCTGAGCAATGCTCATAAGCAATGGCTGCTTCTATATGATACGTGCTAACAACATTTCCGAATGCTGCCTTATTCATGTATTCATTCCCAAAAGCAATTAATGTTGCATCCCATTTTGTACGATCCTGCATCGGAAGCAAAATAATTTCGCCTTCTGTAGTTAACCGGCTGCTACTACGGGAAGAATGAAAACACATTAACGCCATTAAAGCAAACACTTCCGGCTGCTGCGTGTGATTGTTTTCTGTAAGTAATTTACAAAGCATCATTGCTTCTTCAATTACATCTTGTCTTATCAATTCTTCTGAGCTGGTTGAATTGTATCCTTCATTAAAAATCAGGTAAATGGTATTTAATACAGCATCAGTCCTGTTTTTTATTTCATCAACAGAAGGAATTACCAGTTTTATTTTTTGTTGCCGGAAAAATTCTTTTGTTCTGTAAAGCCTTTTGGAAATGGTTTCTTCTGTTGTGAGAAACGCTTTTGCAATTTCTGCGGTGCTGAAGCCACAAAGGGTTTTCAGCATAAGTGTAATTTGATTTTCTTTTGAAATTCCGGGGTGGCAACATGCAAACATCATTCTAAGCAAATCATCTTTTATTAAATCTGCCTTCCAAAAATTTTCCATTGTGGCAGCGATTGTATATTCCGAGGTTAGAAGAATTTTTTCATTGTCGCTGAAATCAAATTGCAACGAATGTTTATTTCTCCTGATTATATCTATCGCCTTATTTTTTGCAACACGAAAGAGCCACGCTGATGGATTATCAGGAATACCTTTAAGCTTCCAAACATGCATAGCCTGCAGCAACGTATCCTGCACAACATCTTCGGCAGTTTCAAGATTTTCAGTTCCGAATATTTTAGTTAAGATTGATACCATCTTCTTCGACTCGTTTCGAAAAAGATGATCCGCAAGTTGCTTAACTGGTTCACCAGGCTGATACAAAGAATTTTTATTTCATTGAAATATTACAATGCCTTCATGCGATTGTTTTTGGGATTGTGCTCTAACTCTGCAAGCCCCAATGCTTCCATTAATGGTGGAATATACATTCCGAATCTTCCGCGAAATCCTTTTTTTAGTCCATACCAACCACCAACAGGATTTTTATCAGAACGTCCCCACGCTTCAACGGTTCCTTCTTTTGCAGGTTTTTGTTCATCAGCGCTGCCAAGTTCAATCCAATCGCCATCCTTTTTTAGCATTGCGTAGAGATCGTTGAGACATTGGGCATCATAATGTAAAACAGTTTTGCCAACGGTACAAACAAGAATTTCTTTGCCATCCTTTCCATCTTTATACATTTCATAATCAGAAGTGCCTGGCGGAGTTTTTAACTTCCAGGGATCTTCTTTAGTTCCTTTTGCCTTTGGCATTGCAAATTAATTTTATAATAATTAAATTTTTTATCGTAGAATAAACTTTCTTTATCGCTAAACTAAAAAAATCAAAATTGACTTAGAAAAGAAATCAATTTTCGTTAAAACGTGTAGGCTTGTACGTTATGACAAACGTCACGAATGTTTGATTACATTTTCAATTCATGAATTTCTCTAACCTCAACAATTCCGCTATCAAAGTCGAGAAGGGGACAACCTTTTGAAATTTCAACGGCTTCATCGTATGTCTCCGCTTTACAAATAAGATAACCACCAACCATTTCTTTTCCTTCCATGAAAGGGCCATCGGTTACAACTTTTTTGCTACCAGTAACTTTTTTCCCGGTTTTATCTAACGGCTGAGCTCCCACAAATTTTCCTTGCTTACCCAGTTCACCCATCCATTCCATCCAGCGTTGCAGGTGAGCCTGTGACTCTTCCGGTGATTCCGGCATAGCGTTTCCCCTGAATAAAAATAAATACTCTTTCATACTTAATTTATTTAACTGTTTGTTTATTATTTTTTTTTAATTATAAGCCATTGCTTCCTTTGTAAGATATTTTTTCAAAAAGCCAAGCTGCCCGATATCATAACTTTCATGCTCAGCTAAAAAAGCAACCGTACCTCCGTATGTAAAATCACCAATCGGATTTTTTATCGGCGCATCCGCAGCAAGGTGTTCTTCAGAAATTGAACTGAGAGCATCTTTTAATAAAGCTGAAGCCTTTTCCCATTCTTTTTTAACTTCCTCTATTGACGGATATTTATCAGCGGCATTGAAAGGCTTAAAGTTTTCAAACATGCCCTGGTATGGATTTGTTACCGGCTTGCCAAGAAACGCTAACGCATTATATCGTGCCCAAACTGTGTGCGTTGCTATCCATTTAAAAGAATTGTTGTGATCGCTCACTCTTTCCAAAGACTGTTCTTCCGAAACACCCGCAAGAGTATTATTAAACAATCGGGTGTTAAGGCCGAAAATAAGTTCTAAATAATAAATTGACTTACTCATTTTTTAAAAATTTTTTTTGATTGAAAATGTAAAATAGTATTCTTATGACGTTTGAAGTCTTGAAATTTGGACAGGCTAATAAAAAAAATTACACAAATGGTACAAGATTAAAAGATAAAGGCTTTGCAGGTTGTGTCTGTCAAAGTAATATCGTTAACCCTTCTTCTTTTTAGTTTCCTTTTTTGGAAGCAACTTAACTTTTTCTGAAGAGATAATTGCAAACTTCTCCCATTTGTCTTTGTGCTTAAATGAAATTTGAACCCAGCCACCCATCGGCCTTCCTTCCATCGGCTCAAAAATTTTGGAGCCTTCTAACGCCAATGCAGATTTCATTTCATCATCCGGAAGTTTTACAACTATGTTATCCTTCCAAAACATTGCTGCAGATTTTCCGTTAGGAGTTTTCATGCATGGAGCACCAAACATTTTTCCTTCCTTTACCCCTGGAATTTTTTTTGCAATTTCACTAAATAGTTCTTCTGCTTTGGTCATTATTAAAAGAATATTATCTCACGATTTTAAAAGCAAAATATCCGTCGCCAGTTGCCATAAAAATTCTTAGCCAAATTGGCAAAAGCATTTCTGTTCCCCTTGCTGTGGTTATATCTCCCAGGTCAATTATGTCTTTCCATCCAAATTGATCAAGAAAAATTTTCACTTTTTCTTTTGCATCATTATTATTGCCGCTGATAAACATTGTGGGATCGCCACCACTTTTCCCGGGATTTACCATCACCTCGCAGTTTATTATATTCAATGTTTTTACTACATGGGCATCTGGTAACAACTTTTGAATTTCTTCACCTAAAGAATTGGTGTTAGTATATTGAGAAATTAAAGATGGAGGCATTCCTTTTGAAAAATCCAATGGGTTACTGATATCCACGATCACTTTACCCGCAAACTTTTCTATGCCTGCCTGCTTAAAAACATCCAGTGCGATTTCTCCTTTAGTACAATTAAAAATAATTTCTCCGTATTGGGCCGTATCAGCGAAAGTTCCTGCAGATGCATGTTTCCCATTGGCATCAATCCATGAAAGCGCTTTTTCATTACTGTCGGTTCGGCTTCCCATCATAACCTTATAACCTAGTTGGATAAGTTTTGTGGCAATTGTATTTCCAACTACCCCGGTTCCGAAAACTCCAATTTGTTGCATG
>JBEPVC010000195.1:0-4549 GCA_041691235.1 Chitinophagaceae bacterium | reverse complement strand
TTTATCTTTCCAGCCATACATTGCAGCAAGCTTTTGTGTTACTAAAACTGCATTTGTATAATCGGATTCCATCGCATTGTCAAATGCACGTCCATCAGCCATTTTAAGATTCATCACCTTTAGATAATCAGGGCCTACTTCCAGGTAATTGGTTTCTTTTTTTATTCCTTCTGCTTCTGCCACTGTAATGCGAAAACCAAAACCAACGTGATGCCTCGTTCCTGCCAAAGCAGTTACTTGCGAAACATTTTTCATTTCGTTTTTCAGCACGTCAAATGTGTTCTGATCATCTACTCTTACTCCGATCGTATTTTCAAGATTATATCCATAATCATAGGTTCGCTGAAACTCTGCGTTTCGTGCAAAGCCAATGCCCGCCATAACAGTGATAATAGATATTGAAATCTGCAACCCGAGCATAAGCCTTGAAAATAAATTGGAACCGCCAAATTTTACATTGCCTCTGAATATTGATGAAGGATTAAAACGGCTAATATAAAATGCGGGATACGCCCCAGCCATTATTGTGGAGACAATCAACATAATCATTAAAAAAACAATAAGGTTAATATCGTGCAGGTAGTCGGCTCGTGTATCCACAAACACAAACATTTTATTAAAAACAGGAAGCCACCAATTATTAATAAAAACTGATACTGCAATTGCTGCTATAACAATAATGGCACACTCCAAAAGCATTTGAAAAATTAATTGGCTATAAGTGCTGCCCATTACTTTCCGCATTCCTATTTCTTTTAATCTTGTATTGGCGCGGGCAACAGTCGTATTTGAAAAATTAAGGCATGCAGAAAGAAGAATAAGAAAAGCAAAAACCAAAGGTCCATAAGCAGCTGCATCATCCGGCCTCTGAAAGAGATCGTTAGAACCAATGCTGCCATTTTGCATAGCATTAGCGTGAAGGGTAATAAATTTAAATCCCGATACTTTCCAGTCTTCTCTTGCTTTATTTTGAAGAGACAAATATTTTTTGAGGCTTGCTTCAATGGGAGCAATATCAGCAGGATTAGGTATTTTAAAAAAAGCGGCGCCTACAAACCAGGACCAGTCCCCGGGTGTTATTTTACTTCCATCGGGTTTGAATTGATTGTCAAAATTCGTAAGAAAGCTAAATTGTATGCTTGAATTAACCGGCATATCTTTTAGTACACCCCTTACCGTTAGTGGCATTGCATAAGTTTCACCGGCATAAAAAATAAGCGTTTTACCGATTGCATTTTGATTACCAAAATATTTTTTTGCTGTCTTCTCCGTCACCAGCACACTGCTGTAATCTTTCAGATCATTACTTCCGCTAACCAATGGGAAATTAAAAAAATCAAAAAATCCCGGGTATGCAAAATGCACTTGCTCGGAAAATGTTTCACCCTTCAGGGTTTTAATATTCATGCCCCTGCTGTCAAGAATTGCTGTCTGCTTTATGCCGGGAAATTCATTTTTAGCAGCCTGCACTGCAGCTATAGGAACTATACCTTTAAGCCCATCTGCTCCTTCTTTGTTTGTTAAGGCGCGGTATACATTATTTACATCAGGATGAAAATTATCGAAGCTGAATGAGAAACGATAAGTCTGGTAACCCCACACCATGGCCGCTATACCAATACCCATTCCTAAAATATTGATGAGGGTATAGGATTTATATCGCAGTAAATTGCGAACAACTATTTTTAAATAATTTTTTATCATAAAATCAGTTTTGTCATTTTTAGCCTACCCTTGTAGATAATTTTATTCACTTCTTAAACTCTTCACCGGGTTTGTCAATGCTGCTCTTACAGAGTGATAGCCTACTGTGCACAATGCTATCAACACAGTCACAAAAGCTGTCGCTATAAATACATATAACTCTACGGGTATACGAAATGCAAAATCCTGGAGCCATTTATTACCGGCCCACCATGCAAGCGGCGCGGCAATAACAATGGCAATGCCTACCAACTGCAAAAAGTTTTTTGCCACCAGCAATGTGATGCTGCTTACGTTTGCACCCAATACTCTTCTTATTCCAATTTCCTTGGTGCGCTGAACCGTTGTAAAAGCTGCAAGGCCAAACAAGCCCAGGCATGCGAGAATAATAGCAAGACCTGCAGCTACGCCAAACAAAGCAGAAGAGCGTTGCTCTGCGATATATAATCTATTATAATCTTCGTCAAGAAAATGATAGATGAAGGGCCGGTCGGGGATGCGTTGTTTCCAAACAGTTTCGAGGCAGCCTAATGTAGCCTTCATATCAGTGCCGCTTAGACGCAACATTAAGGTTCGTGAAAAATCACGGCCAAGAAAAATAAGCAATGGACCAATAGGATCATGAAGGCTGGCAAAATTAAAATCTTTAACTACTCCTACTATCGGTCCTGTTGCCCTGTTTTCGATTGTTCTTCCTATTGCCTGCTGTGGCGTCCAACCTATCTTTTTTGCAAGCGTTTCATTAATAATGTATGGCAAATGATAATTAGCATTCTTATTACCAGTATCCATCATTGCAAAATCAGATTGCTGAAAATCGCGGCCTGCAACTAATTCCATTTTTAATGTTTTGGTAAAATCAAGATCAACCGGCATAGCGTTTAATGAAATATCATGTTTGCCTTTTTCATCTATTGCGGTAATCCCATCGCTCCACCCTACATTTTCGGGCGTTTCATAAGATGCTGTAACGCCTTCTACACCTGGCACTAGCGCAAAAGCATCTTTTATGCTTTGAAAATTTTGCAACATGTTACCGCCGACAGGAAGAACCAAAAGATGATCTTTATCGTAGCCCAGATTTTTAGTCTGCATGTAATGCATCTGCTGTAAAATAATAATGGTATAGATAATCAGGAACACAGAAATACCAAATTGCAAAACAATCAAAGTTTTGCGCATCATGCTATTACCACCCGTAAATGTGAATCCCTTCTTGAGTACGCCAATAATTTGCGCACCCGATAAAACCAACGCCGGGTAAATGCCGGCAAAAAAACTTGCAAGCATTGCAAATAATATTAAGGCAATGATCGGCAAAGGCTGAAGCAAAACATCGGTAGTAAATTCTATGCCTGTAATGATATTGAAATATGGAATAAGTAAAATGCTCAATAAAAAAGCAAGCGCTGCCGCGATAAAAGTTATTACAGATGACTCGCCCATAAACAGCATAAACACTTGCGTTTTGGATGCGCCCATTACTTTTCGCATTCCAATTTCACCGCGGCGTCCGGCAGATTGCGCTGTTGCAAGATTCGTATAGTTAGCACATGCAATAATTAATATAAGCAACGCAATAATTGCAAACATGTATATATAAGTAATGCTGCCGTTTGGCTCAAAGCCCGCGAGTGAAGAATACAAATGCACCTTAGTTAAAGGTTGTAAATGATAAGCGAGATAACTATTTCCCTCTACGCCTGCATCTGCACGGATTGCAGGAGTATTCATGTAATTATTTATTTGTTGCTGCAGCTTCGAGATATCATTTTTATCCTTCAACAAAAAATAAGTTATCCAGTTTGCAGTCCACCATGTTTCATCTTTTACGCCATTGCCCAGGTTAAAAAACTGCGTTGCGAAATCAAATTTTATCTGTGAGTTTTGCGGCACATCTTCACATACGGCAGATACTCTCAAATCTTTTCCACCGCTCGTAAGGGTTTTATTCAACGCATCTTCATTGCCAAAATATTTCTTTGCCATTGATTTGGTAATAACAATTTTATCCGGCGCATCAAGGGCTGTTGCTGCATCGCCCTCAATTATTTTAAATGAAAATATTTTAAAAAAAGATTCGTCGGCATATAATATCCGCGGCTCATCAAATATTTTATCGCCGCCTTTTACCACATTGTGGTTTATAAAAGTGCGCACATATGCTTCTACAACAGGAAATTCTCTTTTAAATGCCGGCCCTACTTTTGTGCCGGTAGTTGCGGCAGTATTTACCGTTCCTGCTTTTGAATATTCCATTGTTGCGCGAATAATACGATCTGCATTCGCATTAAACTTATCGTAGCTTAATTCATGAATAATGTACACTCCAATTAAAAGACAAGCGGCTAACCCTACCGTTAGTCCGAAAACATTTATTACAGAATACAATTTATTTTTTCGAAAGTTGCGAAGTGCTGTCTTAAAATAATTTTTAAACATGACCTTACCCTTTAAATATTTGCTTTAATCAGTTAAAATCAAGATTTATATTTCCGCCACCGGCGTCAACTGTTACCGGAATTCCGCCTCCGGCTAATGTTCCGTCTATTTCCTCTTTGCTGTTTGTTCCTTTAAAATTTTCAAGTGTTCCGGTTGAAATTTTCATTGCGCTTAGTTTTAAATCAACTCCTGCATTTTTTGGAATTTGCAACTTGACTTCACCTGCTGAATTATTTATAGTAACATATTTACCAAGGCTTTTCATTGAAACATCAATGTTGCCGCCACTTGTAGAAGTTTTAACTGCGCAGGTAAGCGCCTGTAGTGAAACGTTACCTCCTGAAGTGGATGCATACAATTCGCCATCAATGGTTGCGCCTTCAATATTTCCGCCACTGGTTGT
>JBEPVC010000194.1:0-4552 GCA_041691235.1 Chitinophagaceae bacterium | reverse complement strand
ATGTTACAGATGAAGGCGATGTAATTGGCATTACAAAATTTGGTGAATCAGCGCCGGGCCCGCAAGTAATGAAAGAATATGGCTTTTCTGTAGAGAATGTAATTGCAAAAGCAAAAGCGTTGTTGAAGTAACTTCTCTTTGCTTATTTAAGCCATTTTTCATTTTTTATTAAATCAAAATTTGTTGTTTGTCTAAAGGACGAATTTTACCTGCGTTATTGTTAATATGTATGGCATCGTGCATGCCTGCGAACTATATAACAAAATCATATAATGGCAAGGCATGGCAAACGCAAACTATTCCCGGAAAAATGGAATGCGAATTGTATGACAAAGGTGGTGAGGCCGTAGCTTATCATGATGCCGATAGTATTAATAACGGTAGTGGTAAACTTAATCCTGCTAATGGAAATTTTCTAAATGAATTCAGGATGAACGAAGGTGTTGATATTTCTTATACAAAAACCGGCAGCGTTGATGATAATCCATACAGTCAGTATCAACCCGTGATGAATCAATTATACGTGGGATGGACTCAACCTGGTGAGTGGATTAATTATACAATAAAAGTATTACAGCCGGGAACTTATCATGTGGCTTTGATGTACACTGCAAATGGAAATGGGGCAATTGCATTTGATATAGATAAGATGCGGGTAACTCCATCATTGAAAGTTACCTCGACGCATAATGATGCGGATACTGTTGCATGGCGTCAATGGCATCACTGGAACAGGATAGATTCATTAACTACTATCAACATAAAAAAAGGAATTCATCTTCTCACATTGCATGTTATTGAAAACGGAAATATGAATTTTGATTATTTAGAATTTATAAAGAAGTAATAGATCCTGAAAAAAACAAGAATCACAAGTAATTATGTCTGTCATAGATCTTAATATCTTTTAAAAATTAATTTTCAAAATTCTGTATCGATCTTCTATTTTCAAAACGTTCTTTAAAATTTCCTTTTGTATATTCATCAATAACTTTCCGCCAAAATATTTGCGCCGGCTTGTTGCTGTCTCTTTGATACACCTCCCAGTTGCCTTTGTGTAAATTAAATATTTGTTTTGCTACTCCTTTGCCAATTCCTTCCAGCCTGTATCTTTTCAAAATAAAAAATTCTGCAATAGAAAAATGATTTTGAATTTCTGATTCAATAAACTTTACTAAAACAAAACCTACATACTTTTCATCTTTCTTTATCACGTATGGAAACCTGTGATCTTTTTCTTTCCAATAGTTTTCCAAATCGGGGTAAGCTTTAAATAACCCATCCTCTTCAACATCACTCGTAACAAATTCAGTAAAATCATACATATAAAATTGCATCAGATTTTTCAATACATCTTTATATTCGGGCGAAGCTTTAATTAAATTGAAAAAGGGTTTGTTCACGACAATAAATTTGTATTTGCCCCTGGGATACTGTTGTACTTAAACGAATATAGAGGTATGAGCACGAAAAGTAAAAAGATCTTTGTGGTATTGACCTGGTTTAGGTTTTAATTTTAATCTGCAGTTGTTGGGCAAATTATAGTTTTTATTTCTTCAATTGTATTAATAGGAAAATCACCACACTTTGCATGCTCGCGAATAGCATCTTCATTTTCTGCTTCGTGAATACAATAAATCTTGTTTTCAGTAACAAATGATTCTATCCATTTGTAAGGCTTCCCTAATACTGATATAACTGCGTTAGAAGTTTTTGAAATGGCTTGTAATTCATCAGCGGTCATATTACCTGCACCAGGTAATTTCCTTTCGATAATAAATTTTTTCATTTTATGTTTTTTTGAAGCATAAAGCTATTGTTACGGTGGCAAAAACATATAGGGCTTCATTCCCCAATTAACAGCAAAGATGCCCTATTTTAGAATGCCTAAGCGAACGGCCTCTGTAACTGCTTTTGAACGGGAGTGTACATCGAGCTTAAACAAAATATTCGAAATATGATGATCAACAGTTTTTGGAGAAATATAAAGCGTGCTGGCAATTTCCTTATTCTGAACGGCGTGCTGTAATAACTGAAGAATATCCAGCTCACGATTGGTTAGTTGCGCCGGGTTTGTTTTTGTGCTTTCTCTTAACCCTCTTGGAATTTTTTTAATGCCTGCAGCCCTCATGTTCATTTTTGTTTTTTCATATACGGCATCCGCTCCTAATTGTTGAAAGATGGAAAGCGCAACTCTCTTATCATCATCAGTGCCCTCAAATAATGCAAGTGCCTGCTCATAAGGGCAGCCCAATGTTTTCCATAATTCTGCTGCTTTGTGTACCTGCATATGATTGTTGAGCAAATAGGCTTCGTAGTGTTCCGGCAAGGCTACTTTTTGATTTCTTGCCTTTACTAACCAGTAGGCAAATGCGCTATTGTCATAAATGTTGCCCCGTTGCTTTACTAATTCTACTACAAGGTCAAGATCAGATTCTTTGATGATCTCTTTACCGGTAATCCATTCATATTCTAACATTGCTGACATTACGGGCAATATTCTTTGCGGCTCCCGGTTTTTAAAAGCTTTTTCTTTTGCTTCGGTCAATATGGGAAGCACATCGTTGGCACCGCATCTCATCCTTATCGTAGCCACAACAACAAGAGCACCTATTTTACACACGGGCGGCCAGTTTTCATCTTTAATATAATTATTTGCGCTGCTATATGCTTCCTTCCAATTTCCGGTTTCAAGGGCAAGGCGGGCTTTATAGGTTAATAAAAATTTTACGCCTAAGCCAATATCTCTTTCTTCGCAAAATTGGATACCTTCATCCAATATTTTTTTTGCCACCTGAAAATCTTTCATTACCACCACATCGACTCCAAGGTTTGCCCAGGCATAAGCAATATTTTCTTCATCGTTATTTTTCAATGCAATGTCTTTACTCTGATTTAAAAAATCTAAACCATTCTTCCTGGTAAAAAGATTTTTTGATAGAATGAAGCCTACGCTGTTCAGCACATAGCAAAGAACTTCTTCATTACTTAACTCTTCTGCCATTAGCTTTGCTTTCTCACTCCAAAGCAAACATTCTTCCTTCTGATCTGAAAGCATTTTTAACCGTCCCAAATGGGCAAATGCCATTGCTTTAGCCGGTGAAGAAGGCTGGCTGGCCAACAAATCAATAGCCTCAGTGGCATAGAATTCTGCTTTTGTCCCATTGCATTCAAACCACCAATACCAGGATAGCAAACGCATACAACTGCATATTTTTTGGACTTCATTTTTTTCCTTCAAAAGTTTCAGCGATTTTTCAGCGTAAATGATTGCATCTTTAAGCTGGTTGGTTAAATAGCATTGATATGCATATGATTCGTAAAACTGAATTAATGTATCCTTATCATTTTCCTGGTAATATTCTATTGCAGAAAGAAAAAGCTTTGCTGCTTCTATATGTGCCCCAACTGCCGCAGCCTGCTTTGCAGCAAGAGGCGCATACTTAACAACAAGTTTTTTGTCGTTAGCATTTTTTGCATAATGAACTATCCGCTCAATCTCTCCTTCGTCTTCAAAAGAAGTTAATAAGAGTTCGAGTATTTTTTTATTGAGCTCAATACGCTTAAAAGGTGAAAGCGATTCTTCAATTGTTCTCCTGTATAGTTCATGTTTAAAAACAACTTTATTATTTTTAACGATTATAACATTCATTGCAAAACAATGATCCACAGCTTCATCCCACGAAGTCCTGATTTTAGCAAAACGGTTAACTTCCAATCCTTCCGGGATCACAGAACATATTTGCCATGCATGCCTGGTTCCTTCTTCCTGGCGGTCATAAACAGAAAGGATAGAGTCTTTAATATTATCAGGAACTCCGGGACTATAACTCGCCAAAATTTCATTTACATAAAATGGATTGCCGCCGGAAATACTGTACACATCTTCACCGCTATATCCTTTCTCCATCGCCATCTTTTCAACCG
This sequence comes from Chitinophagaceae bacterium, assembly GCA_041691235.1. Lineage (GTDB taxonomy): Bacteria > Bacteroidota > Bacteroidia > Chitinophagales > Chitinophagaceae > Ginsengibacter. The sequence goes on along the minus strand of JBEPVC010000194.1, from coordinate 625 downwards.
CTTGTTTTGATAAAGGGGTAATAGAAATTTTTGTGAATGAATCAGGCGGCAACTGACCTAATACATTTCTTAAGGGATGCCGCGAGTGAATTTCATCATCGCGGTAAGTAAGAATGAACAGGCAAGGTAATTGCGAAATGCGCCTTGCAAAAAATTTTATAAAATCGAGTGTTGCTTCATCAGCCCAATGAATGTCTTCGAAAACAATTAGCAGCTGCTTTTCTTTTGTGCTTAGTTCCTGGAAAAAATTTGCAAATAATGCTGACCGTTCTTCAAGAATAGTGCTAACGGGCCACCGGTCTTTGCTTACGTGCCAGAGAATATCATGTAAAGGTGCTAAAGGACGGGGCGTAAACAAAGCATCACAGGCGCCCTGGTAAATCAAGCAACTATCAGCCTGTTGTTTTAAAAAAGCCTTTACCAATGTGGTCTTGCCGATGCCCGCTTCACCACTTATAAACAGGCAATGGCCTTCGCCTGCTGCAGTATTATTAAGCTGCGTTTGCAGCAAGTCTAAAAATCCATCTCGTTCAATAAGCTCCATATCAGAATTTAAAATGAGGACATCGACGCTTTAAAATAGGGAATAACCCTTAAACGTCAAAGCAACAAAGATGGTTGTTTT
>JBEPVC010000193.1:0-4614 GCA_041691235.1 Chitinophagaceae bacterium | reverse complement strand
TTGCAAATGCAATTTTTTTATCATCATGATAATAGTATAATGGCTTTTTGCCGGCGCGATCCCGCGCAATAAAAAGTGTGTTTTTTATTTTATCATGAATAATAAAAACAAACATTCCATCGAGGTATTGAAGAAATTGAGTTCCAAACTTTTGATATAAGAGCAACAATGTTTCTGTATCCGAATAAGTATTACCGTTTAAATTAAACTGCTTCCTGATTTCGGCGTGGTTATAAATTTGCCCGTTAAAAATGATGGTGTATTTATCATCAAGATGCATGGGTTGTTTGCCACCGGAAATATCAAGTATTGAAAGTCTTAAATGAAAAAGATTAACGTTGTTGTGTTTATATCCGTTATGTTCATCAGGACCACGATGGCCCATGGAATTTATTACATCGTCATAAGAAAAATTGGAATTGATTGTGCCCGCAAGTCCACACATGGATTACTGAATTTTTAATCTTGCAAAATAACTTTAATATTCCTGAATAGAAAACTGAAAGCAATAATCCAATTGCAACAAAATATCAGGAGGCAATTTGGTATAATGACATTGCTGGTTTTTGCAGCAGATTTAATTTTTGTAGAGATTTTTTGGCAGATTTTTCTTTTACTTTTTCATAAACAAGAAAAAGAGAAATGGCATAAAATGGAAGACACGGAATTTTATAGCGTACAAGCGTGCCGAAATTAAGCGTACTTGCTCCCACAAACAGTGCGAACACAAAGGAAAATAGAAAGCAGTACATAATAAGCGGATCTGTCAATACCAACTTAATAAATGACATTAGCCCGCATTTTATAATAACATATAAAGTAAAAAACATGAGAATCAAACTTTCAAGCGATGCCATGAGCTGAGAGGCTTTATGCGATTCCCAAAGAAATGGCCTGAAGAAAGTTGTGGCTATTGCAACGGGAGCTAATTTTATTAATCCCTTAAATGTACCGTCAAACTCTACACCCAAGTCAAAATTTGACTCCGCAGTTTCATTGCCGTTCATTGCTGTAAATGCTCCGTTTAAATGCTGAATGCTTTTTGTCAAATCCTTTACTGCATAAGCACCCAATTCATCATCAAATGAAGAGAGAACTTTAGTAAAGCCAAACATACAACCTATTATTATTGCCGGAGCCAAAACATACCTTAAAACTTTATTTTTAATAATCAGCATGTTTTTAAGAATAATAAACAGAACGAAAAAGGGTATGTAAGAAATAAGGATATATACTTTTAAAATGCAAAGCAGGTAACCAAAAATGAATAGAATGATCGAGTTTTTTATAAATCCCTTTTTCCTATACATCATCTCGTATACGGCATACGTTACCCATCCCAAAGAGGCGATGCACAAAGTATCTTTTAAAATTCCAGAGCTCCAGAAAACGAATGTGGGGAAATATAAAATAGCTATCGCAAATTTTTTATGTAAGTGAGGGTATTGTTCATAAAAAAACAAAAAAAGCTTCCACACTCCTGTAAATGCAATGCACGCAAAAATTAAACTTATTGCGGCATACCTGCCTGCTGTTATAAAAGAGAAAATAGCAACAAGTCTTGTTACCATATAATTGCTTTCTGCTTTGAAGTAGCCTGAATTATAAATGTCTTTCAGGTAGGATTCATCAAAGGATTTTCCATCGTGATAAAGCCAACTTACATGATTGAAATTATTTAAAATAAGATGATAAATGTTATTGCCCTCTTTTTGATATAATCCAATAGAATCACCAGGTGAGAGATAAACACTGTAAGTAAAAAAGGCAACGCACCCTACCATTTTTATCCAAAATCCCTGGCGGTGGTATTTGCGGAGAAGCGGATCGTCATAGGTATTTCTTAAAGCCCTGAATATTAAACTGAATATAACAAGAAATACAGGAAATAATATTAAGTCGCCATAGCCCATTTGTAAGTAGAATTATTCATGTGTGTAAGTATAAATATTTTATATTTTTTTCAGCTTAGCCACCGCGTTGCCGGTGAGGTAAGGAAAATACCCTTCAATATTCTTACCTGGTATTGCAAGTAGTTTCCAACAATAACATGAGAAGGCGCCGATAATCTTTTCAAAATAATTGGCGGTGTTGCATTAAGGTTGTTTGTAAAAGCATCTGTCATAGGCCATAAAATAAAACTGAGTTTTTTAAATTTATTTGTTTTTTGAAAAACAAGTACTGTTCCTGCAAAAGCAGCCAGGAAACCCACATACATTATAAAAGCCAATGCCGCATTGCTGCTAAACTTCGATTTTAAAATAAAAAACCGGTTTCTTACATAGTAATACATTTTCCAGTTATTGCTAAAATTCCAATCATTTTTGTATGAATATGCAGATGCCGGATGATAATGAATACTGGCTGTTTTAGTGTAATAAGGTATTTTATTTTTGCGTATAATTCTATAAAAATATTCTGTTTCATCGCCCCATAAAAATAAATTGGCTTTGGGGAAACCTACTCTCTCAATTATTTTTCTGTGAAGAAGAGTTCCGTTAAAAGGATGAGCAACATTTTTTATCACGCATTCCTTTACTTCGTCTACGCTAACATGATTTCCTGTTTTCCACACAAAAGTTTTTTGATCATCTTTATTTATCACAGCACAATTGCGCAGGCATAATTCTTCATTGTCTCCTTCTAAAAGTATTTCAAGTGCATCTTCTTTAGGGAAGCCATCATCATCCATAAGCCAAATCCAGCTAAAGCCCCTTTCAAATGCGGTTTTAATTCCCGTGTGAAAGCCGCCGGCTCCTCCAACATTTTCCTGTGTAACAAAATCAACGTCAGGCTGGTTTTGAAGCCACTTTTCGGTATTGTCTGTGCTTCCATTATTGATCACAAGAATCTGATCAATTTTGCGGGTTTGGTTTCTGAGGGCATTAATACAGTTTTCAAGCAACGACTGACGGTTGTACGTAACAACTACAGCAATAATCATTTCCATAAGATCGCAGTTTGGTTTCGATAGATTTTGGATACTATATAGTAACGTCAAACGAATATTCGTTATTGTTACGTGTGACTGAATTTTAAATGTTTGTCACATAATAATTTGGGCAATAAAATTTCTGGCAACGTTTAGGCAGGATCACACGATTTCCTTGTTGGGAAAAACAGGAAGTGGAAGATTATTTTTAAAGCTATTTGAAAAAGTTTCTGAGAAGTTTAAAGCTTCGTCAATTACATGATGCATATCCATATAACGGTAAGTTGCCAACCTTCCAAGAAAAGAGACATTTTTCAACAGTTCAGCATCATGGCGGTATTTTAGTAATAATTTTTTGTCAGCTTCAAGCCGTTTCGGATAGTAAGGAATATCCTCTTCTCCCGTCTCTTTACTAAATTCTTTGAAACAAATAGTTTTTTCATGTTGCTCCCAGGGAGCAAAATGTTTATGTTCAGTAATTCGCGTATATGGAACAGATTCATCACAATAATTCATAACGGCAACGCCCTGGTAATCGCCTTGGCTTATAAAAGGTTCAAAAGTTATAGTCCTATACCCGAGCCTTCCATAATTATAATTAAAAAAAGCATCGATAGGACCTGTATAAAAAACATGAGTGTAATTTGAATAATCTTCGCGCGGTAAAAATCTTTTATTAAGGTGAAGATTAATATTTTTTTTATCAATTAATTTTTGAACGAAAACTGTATAGCCCTCTACCGGAATTCCACTGTACTCATTATTGTAATAATTATCGTTATAGTTAAATCGTACGGGTAATCTTTTTAAAATTGAAGCGGGTAGTTGAGAGGGCTCGCAACCCCATTGTTTTTTTGTATAGCTGTAAAAGAAAGCTTTATACAAATCCGCGCCAATAAATTTTAATGCCTGTTCTTCAAAATTTTTCGGGCTTTCAATTTTTAAATCGGCCTGGGATTGTAAAAATTCTTTTGCTTCCTCTGGGGAAAATTGTTTGTTGAAAAACTGGTTAATGGTGTGCAGGTTTACAGGTAGCGAATATACTTTACCGTTACTAACTGCTTTTACACGATGAACAAATGTTTTTAATTCGATAAACGAGTTTACAAAATCCCAGATTTCTTTTTTATCAGTATTAAAAATATGAGGCCCGTAGCGATGAACCATAATACCTGTCTCCTCGTCTCTCTCAGTATAGCAATTTCCGGCGATGTGAGATTTCTCATCCCATATATCAATGATGCAATCAAATTTTTTCGTGAGAGCATGCGCCAAAACAGCTCCTGAAAATCCTGCTCCTATTATGAGGAAGCGTGAGGGCATAGTTATTGTTTTAGTGTCAAAGATTAGAAAACTAAATGATTAAAAAGAAGATTAAATACACTTATTTTTGCCGCCTTAATAAAAATAAAAACATTAATGGATATAATGCATCCATATATCAGGAAGCCTGATTTGCTAATAGAATCTAAAAACAGGATAATAAGCATTTTTAATATTGACGGAAAAAATATTGATAAAAAAGTTGTAAGTGAATTTGGAGAGGAGTGGTTGAAGTTTAATGATTTTAATGAAAAAAATATTCGCCTTGCTGCGGAAGAATATTTTGATATTGTTAATGAAACTATCGTTAACAAGCAAACATATGCGCTTGATATTGGTTGCGGAACAGGAAGATGGTC
>JBEPVC010000192.1:0-4632 GCA_041691235.1 Chitinophagaceae bacterium | reverse complement strand
GGCACGACCACATATTTTTCACCCGCGGTTAATATTTTTTTCAGTTCTTCCTTGTTTGTTTTGCGCAAGGTTGCCAATTGAAGGATAAATCGTTTTTCTTTTTGCAATAACTTCTCAATCGTGGAAGATCCATCTCCTTTAACCGTTAAAAATTCTTTATCTACAATTCCTGAAATATGGCCGTTTAGCTCGTTGGGAAATCGATAATAGAATATTCCCGTTTCATTTTCATAAGGCACAAATTCCTGAATAAGAAAATCAACTTTCGAATTGGAAATGTATTCAGCTACTTCTTTGCTGTTATGTAATTTCTTTACACCTCTTCCTTTTCCACCTATATCCGGCTTACCAATAACCGGAAATGATATTAAATCATCAGTCATTTCATTCAAAACAATTTCCGTGTTTGTACCTGCTTTAAAAAATAATGTTGCTGGATAATATTCTTTTGGCATCAGGTCATATATTTCTTTCTTCGATTCCAAAAGAAATCCACCGTTTTTTATAGTAGGATTGGAAGTATTAAAAAAGAAAAAAGATCGTGCCTTTGCTCCAAGCCATATCCAGTACAAATAAACCGGCGCATACACAATATGAAAAGGCCAATATTCCCAATGAAATAATTTAATAAAAAAAGGTTGGTGCAAAATTTTTCTTAGCATAAACATTTCTCTTAGAAGATGGCTTCATCCTGCAACGAATAAATAAAATTTATTTCTTTGTCAAAAGTCTTATCCTCTTTAAGATCAACGTATCTCATATTTGCAGTTTCGTTATCCATAGAAATGCTGGTGACGCTTACCGTTGAAATAATTCCGTTTCGATTCATTTTTAACGCATCTCTTTTGTCGTTACTTCCTGCAAATTGATGAAAGCTTAAAATATCATTTTGCGTTGGCCTGGGATGTTTATTAAGAAATTCGGCAAACCATTGTTCTCTCTTTTTGACAGCCTCATTATTATATAGTGTTGAAGAAGACCAGATATAGTGATTATTTTTTTTCAATTGCCTGCAATGTTTTTTATCGCCATCCCACCTGCACTCGTAAAGATTATTATCATCCATTACAACAATTGTGAAAGGCTCAATTCCCCCAAGATCAATCTTTGTAAAATATCTTACCGGCAATAACGCTTTTATGATTTCAAGGAAAACCAGGCCCCGGCTATTTTTGAAAGGGCCGGTCGTTTCATGCTTTTGAAAAGCGCCATTCAAAAGTACCGCTGCGTTTCCATTTTCGTGAACGGCTATCCAGCTTCCGCCGGCATCTGCATCTTTCGGAAAAATTACATGACCTTTATCCAGTTCATATATAGCCGGGGGAATTGCATTTTTACGGCCGCATTTTTCATCACGATTTGATGTGATAAAATATTTATTTTTTACCGGAACAAAAGTTACTGTGCACATTCTTTGCGATATTTTATTGTTGAAGAAGCTACGCCAAATCCATCTGGAATTTTTATTAAAGAAACTTCGTTGATGCCAACCCTTATTAAAGCCATATGATGTACTGTATGCTCAAGATTATAAATTAATTCTCTTTTATAATTGGTAGCAACAAGCATTGTTTCAGATGAATTCTCGTCATAGCCAGCCTCCAGCACTAAATCTTTATTCGCCTTATTAAGATTATTAGCAATCATATCCATTAGCTCGTTAGCAAAATTTTTATCGGTTTCTATCCTGGTATCTCTTTTTCTTTTCTCATAATTCACAATGCCACTTTCATATCCCTGGTAGAGGCAGATGTACAATTCAATTATGTGTCTTACATGCTGGCCAATAGTTGCGTTGAATAAAACTTTGGTTGGCTGTGCGTATTCTTTATCGCTTAGCAGTTGCAAAGAATCTTCCAGTTGCGCAAACACATCTTGAATACTGTTTTTAATTTCCATAAACTTTATTTTTATATCTCGTTAGCTATGTATCGGTTTAATAAAATGAAAAAGATTTTTTCTATAAATAAATACCAATGTGGCGCAACAAGTAAAGACGATTACTGCATAAATAAATAATAATGCATCACCATCGAATACAATCCCTATTTTGGTTAAGTGAAAAAAAATAGCTCCTGTCATTATTCCAAGTCCTGTAAAAGCGCCAATGCCAGTAGTGCGGGGAATTAAAATAAGAACCGATGCAATAAGTTCTATAATGCCCGTGCCTATTCTTCCCCAGGGTTCCATTCCAATAATTGTGAATAGCTTAACGGATTGTGGGTTGGCAGTAAATTTAAAATAAAGTGTTTGCAGCAGAATCACTGCAGCAATTATGCGTAATATCCATATAAAAATTGCAGGGGCATTTAGTTTCATCAGTCAAGTTATTAGTTATTTTAAATAATAAATACTTTATACATTGATATACGCTTATTGCATAAATAAGATTCACCTTATGCATTTAATCTTTCACAAAATTAATTTTCGGCTGACTTCATCATTGTCAAGTGCATGACAAGAATATAAACGTTATCAACGTGGCAAGCACATAAAAGATTTATCAATTAGAATTGTCTGCCTCTTCTCAATTGTCATGGCTCAAAATTATAAGCTGTATTCACAATTGTTACTCCCAACATTTTGCGAGTCTCCCAACCTGTTGGGAGTAATTTAAAATTTCGATCTAAAAAAAATTCTTTCACAAAATTTTTTAAACCCTTTACTGTAAAGGATCGTAGTTGATCCAAAATGTCCCCAAAAAAAATCTGGCACAGCCATTGGCTATATAAGTGCAAATTAAAAACAGAAATGAATAAAATGATTACCCAAAAGAATTTCAAAGAAGAGGTTTTAAATAACACTACTTTATCACTCGTACAATTTAAATCAGAATGGAGAGGCACTTCCCAGATTCTTGCAATGATTTATGATGACCTGGCGCAGTCTTATAAGGGAATGGCTAAATTCTACACCGTAGATTTTGAAAATGAAACAGCCCTGGTAAATGAATTTGGTATAACAGAAGCACCCACTATTCTTTTTTATAAGGATGGAAAGATTATAGACCATTCGGTAGGATTAATTGCAAGAAATGTTTTGATCTCAAAAATTGAAAATGCTTTATCAAATTAACTCTTTAAAATAAATTATCAAAACTCTCTAAATACTAAAACAATGTGCGACGAAATTAAATTTGTTTACCTGAAAAGCCATCCGCTTTTCTCTAACATGACAGACCAGCAAGTAAAAGATGCATCACAATTGATGAAAGTAAAAACTGTTTACCGTGGCGAATTTTTTGACTACGGCGCAGGCCCTTTCAGTAAAATTTATTTATTGATTAAAGGCAAAATAAAAATTACCTTAAGTGATGACATGGACAATGAACTTATCAAAGACATTCTTACAGCTCCGGACGTCTTTGGAGATTTGAGCCTGGAAGGTATACCTTCAACAGATGAGTATTCTATTGCGCTTACCGCCAATACCGTGGTTTGCTCTTTTACAAGCGCTGATTTTAAAAAAATGTTGCAGAACAATATAATCCTTGCATTAAATTATGCCAACACTGTGAATAAAAAGCTTAAAAAGCTGGAAGGCCGTCATTCAGACCTTGTATTTTATGATGCCAAAGCAAGATTAATCCGTTTCATTAAAGGCTGGGCGAGAACGGATGGCAATCGCATCGGAGATAAAATAATTTTGAATAATTATTTAACACATAGCGACATTGCAGGAGTTATTGCAACTTCACGCCAAAGCGTAAACGTATTATTTAATGAACTTCGCGATGCCGGTCTTTTATTTTACAACCGGAAGCGTATTGAACTTAACGACCCTATGATTTGGAACTGACCGTAATTCAATTCCTGAAATTTGTCAAAAAACTGACAATCCAATTTCCCACACCTCTTTACTTTTGTGATGGATTGAAGCAAAAGGTTTTTTTGAATTCGTTTTGTGATTTAGATTAAAAAGGCCATGCATCAGCGGTGGCCTTTTTTTAAGCCTTAAGAAAAATTTGCCACTGGTGATTTTGCAAAAAGTATACCCCTAACCGCTAGTGAGAGCATCAGCACTTTATGAAAATATTCCAAACAATAATTTAAAAGTAAAAAAAAATAAAAAGCAAAAAATGGAAAAGAAATTACAAGGCCAGGTTGCAATTATTACAGGAGCCAGTAGCGGTATTGGCGCAGGAGTTTCAAAAGCATTGGCAGCTGCTGGCGCCACTGTGGTAGTAAATTACCCCGTTCCGGTTACCAAAGATGCTGCAGAAAAGGTGCTGCTGGAAATAATTGCCGAAGGTGGCAACGGTATTACTTATGATTGCGATGTAAGTAAAGAAGATGAAGTAATTAAAATGTTTGGAGATGTGGTAAAGCAGTTTGGCACTGTTGATATACTGGTAAATAATGCCGGCCTGCAACGCGATGCAAAATTTACTGAAATGACGTTAGAACAATGGAACTATGTTTTGGCAGTGAATCTTACAGGGCAGTTTCTTTGTGCAAGAGAGGCTATTAAAGAGTTTTTAAGAAGGGGTATTGACGAAAAGAAAAGCAAGGCTGCCGGAAAAATTATCTGCATGAGTAGCGTGCACGAAGTTATCCCCTGGGCAGGCCATGCGAATTATGCAGCAAGCAAAGGAGGCATTATGATGATGATGAAAACCATCGCACAGGAATT
>JBEPVC010000191.1:0-4632 GCA_041691235.1 Chitinophagaceae bacterium | reverse complement strand
TAATCTTTTTTAAGATCTAAAATTTTTGAATACCATTTTCCTGCTGCTACATAATTTTGTGAAGCTACAAGACTCGCTGCGGTTGATTTTACATAGTCAAGCTTATTAGCCGGAACTGTATCAAGCTGTACTGCTTTATCAACATATACTGCAGCGAGAGAATCATTTTTTATATTTTCCAGAGAATCAGCGCCCCGGATTTTTAAAAGAATTTTTCCGTAAGTAGCATAATCGTTCGGCCCAATTTTATCCGGATTTACTTTTGTAAAAAATTCATCAAAATATTTTTTTGCATTCACTGAATCGCCCATTTTATCATAAGAATATGCCTTCAATCCATATAAGTTAGGATAAGGTTTTTCTGCACCTGCCTGCGCCATACATTCATCAGATTTTGCAATGGCCTCTTTATACAATTGTGAAACGTATAAAAGAGAAGCTTGTGCGTAACAATTTTTTGAAGCTGGGTCAGCAACTGCAATGTATTTATTCAGGTAATCTCTTGATTTATTTACATCGCGGGTATAGTAGTAATTATACAACCAATAATATACCGGGGCAAAATTTGGATCTTCTGCAATAGCGTCATTATAATATTTCATATAAATAGGCTCCTGGCCGTAACCCTGTGTTTCAAAAATTCTACCTATCATAAAACTTGCCCTTGCATTTTTGGGGTCCTGGCTTAATGCAGCAGTGTAGGATGTTGTGGCATTTGCTCCATCAATCATTTTGCGGTAAGCATCGCCAAGCTCAATTTGTATTTGCGAATTTTTTTTGTCTCTCGCAGCCGCCTGGTTTAGCTTATCAATTGCATAGGTGGCGTCACCTGCTTTGGCATCTACATTTGCCCGGCCGACTGCAGCAAGTACTTCCGCATCTTTACCTTTAGTAAGACTAATTGCCGTTTCAAAACGATTGCGTGCATCGTTGCTTTTGCCTTGCATTAATTCTACTTCACCAACACCCACCATTAAAAGCGGCGCATTTGGATTTGCCTGTAAAGTTTTTTGATACAAAGCCTGGGCTGCAGCGGTATCAGGGCTATCCTGGTTTTGAATATAGGTTTGCCCCAGCCAATATGCAGCTTGTATATTGGCTGGATTGGCAGCAAGCAATTTGCTAAACACATCCTGCGCACTTGTATATCTTTCGTAGTTTAAAAATTTTTTCCCATCATCAATGCTTTGGGCAAATAAGAAATTTCCAAACAAACAGAACACTAAAGCGAGTAGACTAATTTTTTTCATTTTTCGAATTTTACTGATTTTGATGAATAACTCAATTTTTATTTTTATTGCGAATTTAAGGTAGCAGAACGTATACTGAAATTCATTCTTGCAGGCCAGAGATATGCGCGCCTGAATATTAGTTGCCCTTTTTCGTATTGAAGAAAATTAGCAAAGCCCGAACCAAGACCACTGTAATTCTCTTTTAAAATGTAATACAAACCCCGTACCAATGGATAACGTTTCGTCGCAATATTAGCCTGGTAGGGCTTTACAAAAGTTTTTTCAGCACAGTTACATTCGAGTGACGCTATTCTCACTTTTTTTAAAAAAGTCAATTGTGAAGTATCTTCTTCATTTCCTATCCAGCTTACCCCTACAAAACCAATGGCATTATTATTTTGAGAGACATAGTTAATTACATCAATGCTGCTTTTTTCAGCAAAAACTTTTTTCGGATCAAAAGGTTTTCCTTTTAAAATAGAATCAACAGCGTAGCGTATCGCACTTGTTTCACGTAAGCCATCAAAAACCGCAAGTTGCTTATCTCCTGTTGAGCCGTCAAGAATACCTTTTATTTTACTCATCAAAAAAATAGAATCGGGTGCATTATTATTTACAATTACTGCAATGGCATCGTTGGCAACCTTTAAATACGACAGATAATAAGACAAAGTATCTTTATAATATTTCTCTTCCTGGTCAGTAAGTCCGCGGGTAACGATAATCATTCTTGTGCTGTCTTTTATTAAATCTTTGAAGCATTCCGCCTCCGGTTTATATTCCGCAATAATTTTTGCTTTAGGATACAATGCTTCAAACACCTGTATTTGAGAATCTATCACAGGTTTAAATGATTCGTCAACACTTATATGAATAGCGCCACTATTGGTTGTATCGATATCAGTACGCACATTTCCACTATCACACCCGGAAAAAATTATTGCAGTAAAGATAAATAGTGCCGCTACCAGTTTAGGTATTCCAGTTTTTAATTGAGTTTTCATCTTTCCTTAAAATAATCTTTTTTTATACCTCTGTAAATTCTCCATGAACCATAAATAAATATCATTATGGCAAATATTTTTCCTGTAACGCTGCCCGTAAAATCATTATTAAGGTGAAATTCTTTTGCAAAGAAAATTATAACTCCTACTCCTATATATAAAAATCCCATGCCGAAATCAGAAATACTTTTCATCAAAATATATCGCTTCGTTTTCGTGTCCGGAGTATCTTCAAATTCTTCAAGACTCATACATTTATTTTACTGTGAAGTTTGGCAAGTTAAAATAAAATAGAGAATTAATTAAAACACTTTCTCTTTATTAATATTGATCTATCAATTTTGAAATCCTGATGTAAACTTTACGGGCACCTCAAAATATACTGAAACATTCTCACCATTTGTTTTGCCCGGAGTCCATAAAGGCATTTTCTTAAGAACCCGTAAGACTTCATTATCAAAAGCCGCGCCACCAGATTTTACAACATCAAAACTTTCAAGCCTTCCGTTATAGTTTACAACAAATCTTACTTCAACCTTTATTTCATCACCGTTATCAATATCTTCAGGCGATTGAATATTTTTTTTCAAGAAAGCAAGTAAAGCCGGAATTCCTCCCGGATATTGAGGCATTACATCAGCAATGATGGCCGGTGTTGATTTATTTGGTTTCGGAGTTTCGGGAATAAGCGTTGTGCCGTTTCCATTTGTTCCATCACCCGGTAAATTTCCTGTCAAAGAACTATTTCCTACACCACTCACCGGAGATATAGATGGAATGTTGTCAATGGGTGTTGCAACAGGTTTGTTAATATTATTATCAGCAACGATTCTCGGAGGCCTTTCAATCTCCGGCATTTTTTTCACAGGCAAAACAATTTTTTGTGCCTTTTTCTGTCCGGGATGTTCTTCAGTTTTATAATTTAAAATTGTTTGATCATGATTCACAAAATCAGGAATTTTAGGATCTAGCACAAAAGGTGAATGTTGACTTAAAAGAAAAATGCTAAGTATAGTCGCTGCACCAATCATAGAAAAGACCGCAATATTTAAGCGGTTATTATAGAATTTTCGCAACGTGTATGCGCCATAATCTTTATTCCGGTTTTCAAAAATAATGTCGAGTAAATTGCTCTGTAGTATAGCTTCCTGGTTCATAAATATTTTTTTGCAGAAATGCAATGCATCTCTATGTGATAAAATTTCAAACCAAAAAACAACGTTGCTGAATGTAAGATGCAGAAGCAATTTTTTTTCCATAATTATTTTAGAAGTGGAGTAGTCAAATTTCAGCTTCATCATTTGCATTATTTTATAAGTCTCGCAGGTAAAACTGAAAATCATATTTTTGCGCCTTATTGAAAATAAAAGATGAAACCATCATTACCACAGGGCACAAGGGATTTCGCGGCTGACGTACTGCGCAGGAGAAGATTTATTCTTGATACAATAAAAGAAGTTTTTGAAGTGTACGGATTTGAACCGCTGGAAACTCCTGCAATGGAAAACCTCGAAACACTTTTAGGAAAATATGGCGACGAAGGCGATAAACTTATTTTCAAAATACTTGATTCAGGCAATCCATTTGATGCAGACTTTATAGATGCCTTGTGGAATTATATGGAGGATTTTGGAAAAGAGGTTGCTCTTAATCAAAGATTAAATAATCAAGAAGAAACTGGATTTTTGGAAAATGTACCTATACCAGATGCCCAAAGTTTTATTAAACACTTTGCGGAGGAATTAAGAACCAGTAAAGTTTTAAAAGATAAATACGCATCAAAATCTGTCTCAAAAATAAAAAATGAAATTTCGGAAAAAGCGCTTCGCTACGACCTCACTATTCCATTTGCACGTTATGTTTCTATGAATTACGGTAAGCTAACGATGCCGTTTAAACGCTACCAGGTTCAGCCTGTTTGGAGGGCCGACAGGCCGCAGAAGGGCAGATATCGTGAGTTTTATCAATGCGATGCAGATATTGCAGGCACTACTTCTTTAATAAGTGATGCAGAGCTTGCATTAATTTATTCGCAGGTTTTTAAAAAATTAAAGATTGAAGTTGACCTAAAAATAAATAGTCGTAAAATACTTGCAGCACTTGCGGAAATTTGTGGTGGCAATGAAAAAATGACCGCGATAACTGTTGCAATAGATAAGCTTGATAAAATTGGAATTGAAAAAGTAAAAGATGAACTGGAAGTAAATAATTTATCAGCAGCACAGATTTCAGTAATTGAAAATTATTTACAAATTGGCGGAACAAATGAAGAAAAGTTTGAGAAGGCGGCAGGGCTTTTAGGTAATTCTAAAATTGGCAAAGAAGGAATTGAGGAATTAAAATCTATCCTTATTTATATTGAAAATGCAAATGAACAATCTTCAGGTTCTGAAATA
>JBEPVC010000190.1:0-4633 GCA_041691235.1 Chitinophagaceae bacterium | reverse complement strand
TCAGCCTTTTATTCTCCGCTTAAGTTTTTCAAAGTGCAATTATAATGCAGCACAAAAAGCGAAAGGTTGAAATTCTTGTTTTGAGCGACATACATCTTGGTACTTACGGCTGCCACGCTAGGCAACTATTAATGTATCTCAGAACCATCAAACCCAAAATAGTTGTGCTCAATGGTGATATTATTGATATCTGGCAGTTTAGCAAAAAATACTGGCCCAAGAGCCATATGAAAGTTGTGAAGCACATCATGAGCTGGATAGGCAAAGGCGTAAAAGTTTATTATGTAACAGGCAATCATGATGAAATGCTCCGGAAATTCACCGGGCTAAAAATGGGATCATTTCAAATTGTAAATAAAATAGTTCTTGCTTTAAGCGATAATAAAACTGCATGGTTTTTTCATGGTGATGTATTTGATGTAACAATGCAACATTCAAAATGGCTTGCAAAACTTGGTGCTGTTGGTTACGATACTTTGATACTCATAAATATGCTGGCGAATTTTATTTCTGAAAAAATATTTAAGAAAGGAAAATTATCTCTGTCTAAAAAAATAAAGAATAGCGTAAAGAGCGCCGTAAAATTTATCAGCAATTTTGAAACTACAGCAGCTGACATTGGAATATCAAACAAATATGATTATGTGATTTGCGGGCATATTCATCAGCCGGAGATGCGTGAAATAGAAAATAATTATGGATCAATTATGTATTTGAACTCCGGCGACTGGATAGAAAATCTTACGGCATTAGAATACAATGAAGGCGAATGGACTATTTATAAATATGATGAAGTTGCTTTGAAGTATCAAAGCGAAGAAGATGATGAAGAAGATATAGAACTAAGCAGCAGCCAGCTTTTCAGCAACATGCTGGAAGAATTTAATATAATGACACTGCCATGAAAATATTATATGCGATACAAGGTACTGGTAACGGCCACATCAGCAGGGCACGTGATATTATTCCCTTGCTACAACAAAAAGGTGAGGTTGATATTTTAATTAGTGGAACAGAAGCGGATGTTGATTTAGGCTTTCCTGTAAAATATAAATATAAAGGAATGAGTTTTGTTTTTGGAAAACATGGCGGGATTGATTTGATATCAACTTATAAAAAAGCAAAGCTTAAAAGATTTTATAATGAAATAAAAAATCTTCCTGTAAAAGAATATGATATCGTTATAAATGATTTTGAACCTGTGAGTGCGTGGGCATGTAAGTTCAATCACAAAGCATGTATTGGGTTAAGTCACCAGGCAGCAGTATTGAATAAAAAAAGTCCTTTGCCTGCAGAAAGAGATTTAATAGGAAAAGCCATTCTTAAAAATTATGCACCTGTTACAGATAAGTTTGGGTTTCATTTTAAGCGCTATAGTAAAAAAATTTTTACTCCCGTAATTCGTGATGAAATAAGAGATGCCGAATGTAAAAGGCTTCCACATTATACTGTGTACTTGCCCGCGTACAATGATGACAGAATAATTAAAGTCCTGAGAGAAATTAAAGATGTACAGTGGCAAGTATTTTCAAAACACACAAAAAAAACTTACCAGGAAAAAAATATTCATATTCGGCCAATCAATAACAATGCTTTTATCGATAGCCTTGTTACATGCACAGGAGTATTGTGTGGCGCAGGTTTTGAGACACCTGCGGAAGCGCTGTTTTTGAAAAAGAAATTAATGGTGATACCAATGAAGGGACAATACGAACAACAATGTAACGCTGCTGCACTTAAAAAAATGGGCGTTCCTGTTTTAAAAAAATTAAAATTTTCGAAAGTTGAAAAAATAATTGAATGGATAAAAAGCGGAAAAATTATTCCTGTGAATTATCCAAACACCACCCGGAAAGTTGTGGACGAAGTTTTTAAAAAGCATTTAATAACTGCAGCGTCTCATGGAGGAACGAATTTGCGGAGCAGAAAAAAAATTCGGAGCATCAGCCTTGGAAATATGCTTCATCAAATTACCGGGTAGTATGTTGAGAAAAGAAGATTTTGGAAAAGATTTTATTTGGGGAGTTGCAACAGCGGCTTACCAGGTTGAGGGAAATTGTGATATTCATTCCAAGGGACAATCAATATGGGATGTTTTTGTAAAAAAGAAGGGAAAAATTTTTCAGAATCACAATGGTGATATTGCATGCGATTTTTATAACCGGTATGCAAAAGATATCAGCCTTATGGCCGACCTCAATATCAACAACTATCGCTTTTCAATTGCATGGAGTCGTATACTTCCTAACGGCACCGGCAATATCAATCCGTCTGGCATTGACTTTTACAATCGTGTTATAGATTTTTGTCTTGAGCTGAATATTAAGCCCTGGATTACTTTGTATCATTGGGACCTTCCTAACGAACTTCAAAAAAAAGGCGGGTGGGTAAATAGAAATATCATTGACTGGTTTGGAGATTTTGTTTCTATATGTGTAAAAAATTTTGGTGATCGTGTAACGAACTGGATGGTGTTGAATGAACCAATGGTGTTTGCGGGTGCAGGATATTTTCTCGGTGTTCATGCACCTGGTAAAAAAGGATTGAATAATTTTTTAGCGGCTACACACCATGCTGCGCTTTGCCAGGCGAGCGGAGCAGCAATTATAAAATCACTGCTGCCACAAAGTAATGTAGGTACTACTTTTTCCTGTTCACATATTGAACCTAATCGCAGTATTGATAAAGATATTATCGCTGCAGGTAAAGTAGATGCTTTAGTGAATCGTCTTTTTATTGAACCGCTTTTAGGGTTAGGGTATCCTGTAAATGATTTGAAAATATTACAACGTATTGAAAAATTTATAAAGAAGGATGATGAAAAAAACCTTGCTTTCTCAATGGATTTTATTGGCGTTCAAAATTATACAAGAGAGATTGTTAGTCATACGAATTTTATGCCTTTTATCAGGGCAAAAATTATAAAAGCCAATAAAAGAAATGTAGAAACTACTTTAATGAACTGGGAAGTATATCCTGAATCAATTTATAATATTCTAAAGAAATACAGCAGTTACAAAAATATGCCCCCGCTTATGATTACAGAAAATGGTGCGGCGTTTAAGGATGTTTTAAAAAATGGGGAGGTTCATGATCCTAAAAGAACACAATACCTTGAAGATAATATTTTGCAGGTTCTTCGTGCAAAGAATGAAGGAGTAAATGTCACCGGCTATTTTGTTTGGACATTGCTTGATAATTTTGAATGGGCAGAAGGTTATTATCCCCGCTTCGGATTGGTATATGTAGATTTCGAAACACAAAAAAGAATTGTAAAATCTTCCGGTATGTGGTACGCATCATTTTTGAAAAACGCAGTTGTTGAAGAATTAAGCCACTACAGCAGAACAGGATAATTTTTTAAATCTTTCTTATTAGCACTTGTTGTCAAGCTGATAGAAGAATATAAAATAAATAGAGTACGGATTGCAAGATTTTATATTCAACTTACAATAAAATTTACGAAAAAACAAGTGAACCAGTTTTCTGAAACATCATTTTTTTTGATTATAGTCTGGCATATTCTTCAATATTATTTGGACAACTTAAATTTACATCAGCTAAATTGAGCTCTGCTGTATAATTACCTACATTTTTTAACCAATATGCATGAGAGTACTTTTAGTTTTTGTTAGTTGCTTTATTGTAAATACTACAAAAGCACAAACTGATTCACTTGCTTTGAAGTTGCCGGTTGATTCGAATTATTTTTCTTCTTTTGATGGCACAAAAATTTATTACGAAGTACGCGGAAAAGGCAAGCCTGTTTTGCTTGTACATGGATTTATTGTAAACAGCAACTCATGGAAAGGAACTGCATTATATTCTGATCTTTTAAATAATGGCTATAAAGTTATCCTGCTTGATATGCGTGGAAATGGCAAGTCGGATAAGCCGCACGATACTCTGGCTTATGAAAATGATGCTGAAGCAAAAGACATAATGCTTATGATGGATTTATTGAAAATAACAAGCTATTCTGTAGTCGGGTATTCTAGGGGTTCTATCATTACGGCAAGAATGCTTGTATTAGATAAAAGAGTGCGCAGTGCTGTATTGGGTGGGATGGGTGCAGACTTTACCAACCCTGAGTGGCCCAGGAGAAAAATGTTCTACAGGGCGTTAATGGGAGATTCTGTTCCTGAACTTAAAGGAGCAATTGATTATGTGAAGCAACAGAAATTTGATCAGCTTGCGCTGGCGTATTTACAAAAAGGGCAACCTTCAACAAGTAAAGAGCAGCTGGGGGAAATAAAGCAACCTGTACTTGTTATCAGCGGAGATAAAGATGCAGATAACGGATCGGCTGCTGAACTGGCGAAACTCTTACCAAATTCATCTCTTGCCACGACGCCTGGCAGTCATAATAATGCAGCATCAACACCAGAGTTTTCAAATGCTATACTAAAGTTTCTTAAAAGAAATAACTAGGTATAAAAAGGATCAATGACACTTGCAGTTAGGCCTAACTGTTATAATGAAGTGCTGAACTTATTTACTAATACGTACGGTTCCGAAATGCCCAACGACATTTAAGTTAATATCGCATGGGTTCTGAATTTTTGTATCTACACATTATACATACATTACTTATACACTAACTATACTCTATCCATACTTTATCTATACATCA
>JBEPVC010000189.1:0-4664 GCA_041691235.1 Chitinophagaceae bacterium | reverse complement strand
AATAAAATTCAAGATTTTTAATTAAAGTTCCTCTATTATCCCCACTGCTTTCTTCGCAATGTTATCCCAATAAAAATAATCAAAGAAGTCGTGCTGAATATAACTGTCAAGGCTAACTGCTTCAATCATTCTGCCGGCAAAGCATTCCCAGTCGTCATTTCCGCACAATAACAATTTACCATTACAGATATTTTCATCAATGCCAATAGCTCCATACATTGTAGAAACCGCGTTTAAATTATACCCCAGCGCTTCTACCAATTTTGTTTTAATACCTCCGCCCGAAGTCACAGGATTTATAAAAACATCTGCGCCTTTGTAGTAAATACTTATGTCATCTACAAAACCAGTGTAAATAATATTTTTATCCGTATAGTCTTTTAATTCATTCATCTCTTGCGGAAGATTTTTTCCGCAAATAATTATTTTATAAGAAATATCCGATTGCATCAGCAATGGATTGATTCTCTCAATAATATTTCTAATTGCATCAACATTGGGTTTATAATCCAACACACCGTTAAAGAGATAAAGCCATGTTCCCTCTACTAAAGAATATTTTTTAAAAAGATACTCCTTTGATAAATCCTTTTCAATAGGCGGTGGTATTGCGTTCCAGCTAATGCCATAAGTGATAACGGCAGCTTTTTCCGGTAAAATTTTATAATTATTTATCAAATATTGGCGATCACTTTCGGTAATACAAAATGTAAAATCTGCTTTGCGGTGAATATATTTTTCATAATACCCCAAGATTCTCCACCACCACTTTCCGGTTGTTTTAAATCTTTCCGCTTCTATATTATGAGAATGAACGATAAGTTTAATCTTGCAAAATTTTTGCAACAAAATTCCCAACCAACCCAAATAAGGATGTTCAAGAATAACGTGCGTGATCTTATTTTGCTTAATAATTTTTTTAATTAGAATAAAATAAAAAATATTAATGTAGCGAAGCTTGCTGTTACTAATTTCATTTATGATTTTATAAGACGCCGAAGAAGGAAGATTATCTTTAACTGTAATACAAAACAGCGAATGATATTTTGAAAGATATTCGTTAAAGCTGGCTATATATTTTTTGCCCCCCGAATCTGAAGGAAAAATTTTATAAGGAACAATACTGAGTACATTTGCCATCAACAAAAAACTTTAATCCAACAAATTAATATTATTTTGTCGGGATTATTTTTAAACTAACTATTTTAATGAAGGTTATTTCCTTTTTCTCACGTTTTACTTTTATTTGCAATATTGCCTTTCTGTTATTTATGTTCCTAAGTAAAATGGAAGTGTCGAAAGCTGCAACGCAAGGTCAGGAAACGGTTATAAAGGTTCCTTTTTTAAAAGATCTCATAATTATTTTGGGAGTTTCGGCAATTGTAATTAACCTGCTTATGTGTATTGTATATTCCGTTGTTGTAATTACAGGGAGGCAAAAAATACTTCCAAAATGGCTGGTAATCCTTAATTTTCTTTTTCTGATTTTACAATTTTTATATTTTTTTTACAGATAAGCATTCTATGATACAAAAAATTTTAAATGACAGGCCAACAAAATTATTTGTAATTTTTTCCGCATTCTTTGTCGCGAATGCACTGATTGCAGAATGCATCGGCACTAAAATATTTTCTTTGGAAAAGTTATTTGGCTTTCATCCGTCAAGCTTCAGCTTGTTTGGTGAAAAAAATCTTTCGATTAGCCTTACCTGTGGTGTATTACTTTGGCCGCTTGAATTTGTAATGACAGATATTGTAAATGAATTTTACGGACCTAAAGCAGTGCGGCGTATTTCTTATACAGCCGTTGCATTAATTGCTTACGCATTTCTTATGTTTTACCTGGCAATGGGAGTTCCGCCTGCAGATTTTTGGTATGGCACGGGAATAAAGAATGGAATACCGGATATGTCAAAAGCGTTTAATGGAATTTTTGGCCAGGGCATGTGGATCATTCTTGGAAGCCTCACCGCATTCCTGGTAAGCCAAATTGTTGATGTTACCATTTTTCACAGGATCAAAAAAGTAACCGGCGAAAAAAAAGTATGGTTAAGAGCAACAGGCTCTACGTTAGTTTCTCAATTAGTAGATAGTTTCATTGTTTTATTTATAGCATTTAAATTGGGCCAGGGATGGAGCTGGCAATTGGTTCTTGCAATTTGTGTGGTAAACTATCTTTATAAAGCTACTATGGCAATTATATTAACTCCCGTAATTTATTTTGTAGAAAAAAGAATTGAAAAATATATAGGTCATGAAAGAGCGCATCAAATGAAACGCGCTGCAATGGGGCATGAAAGCGAGTTTGAAAATATTCCTGCTGCCGGCTAATTAATTTTTTTTAGAATGGAGGCAACAATTTTATCAATTGGCAGCGTTACGCTTTCTTCAGAAAAATCTTCCCACTTTATAAATCGAAACGTTTCTATTTCATTTTTTTCATTATAAATTTTCATCTGCTCTTCGTCAAAATCAAATTTTTTATTTCTTAAAGGAACTGTTATCGGCTCAAGAGCTTTTGCAAAATAATAGATGGAAATTATCTGGTGATTTTTATTGAAAGCGCTTATTTGAAAATAATCGGTGGTATAAATATGTTCACCAACTTCCACATCAAGATTCATCTCCTCTTTAAATTCCCTCTTAAGGCAGTCCCTTGTTCCTTCACCTAATTCGAGGCCACCACCGGGAAACTTTGTAAAATATTCTCCTCTTATAAATTCGTCACTTACCAGCACCTGTTTTTTTTCATTGATCAAAATTCCATACACACGAATATTAAACATAGTCAACCGTTTAAATTTACTTCGCCCTTATAAACTAATTCAGCCGCCCCGCATAGCCAGATATTTTCAAATTCTTTGTCACTTTTTTTTACAAATTCAACACTTAGCTTTCCTCCATTTGTTTTTACTTCTACCCTGTTAAATCCATTATCGTTGTGCGCTGAAATGAGCGCCGACGCTGTAACCCCTGTTCCGCAACTTAATGTTTCATCTTCAACACCGCGTTCATACGTACGAACATAAATAGTATCATCGTCAAGCGTTTCTACGAAATTTACATTAATGCCATCTTCTTCAAAATCTTTACTGTACCGTATTGAACGACCTTCTTCTACAACATTTGTTTGCATTACGTCTCTCACAGTTTTCACATAATGCGGCGAGCCCGTATTTAAAATATAATGTGTGTATGAGTATACAACTCCTTTTACATCCTGCATTTTAAGACGAACTTCTCCATTAAAATCTATCTCGCCTTCATGCGTGCCATCGGCTGCACTAAAAAGGTATTTTGATTTTTTTATCCCAAGCGTTAATGCAAACTTTATTAAACATCTTCCGCCGTTACCACACATTGAGCCTTCTTTACCGTCAGCATTAAAATACCTCATGTCAAAATCAAAACCTGCTTTATTATTTAGCATCATAAGGCCATCAGCACCTACACCAAAGCGCCTGTGACATAAAAAATTTATCTGCTTCTTTGAAATATTGTTATAAATATTTTGACGGTTATCAAGTATAACAAAATCATTTCCTGTGCCCTGGTATTTATAAAATTCAATTTTCATTTTATAGTTTTTCGGATATTATTTCTAAAGTTTTTACAATTAGTTTTTCAATAGCAGCATCGCTATCTACGCTAAAATTTTTGTGAATACGATTAGCTACGATAGCGCTTAACGAAAGACAATTGTGATGCAAAGCCTTGCCCAATCCGTAGATACCTGCTGTTTCCATTTCAAAATTTGTTATGCGATGTTGCCCAAATTCAAAACCCATTAATCTGTCAATTAGCTGAGGATTGGTAACTCCAAGCCTTAGCACTCTTCCTTGCGGGCCATAAAATCCGGGGCATGTTACTGTGATGCCCTGGTGATATCCATCAACAAAATGTTTTATTAATGACATGGCTGCTCCTGAAATATATGGATGGCTAAAATTGTTGTGTAATTGTGTTTGAGTAACAAATGAATGAAGCAATTGTTTTTCTTCCTCATTATTTTCATGAATATAAAAGTTCATTAAGTTATCAATACCGAGACCATGAGTACTCGCAACAAAACTGTCAACAGGTACATCTGCCTGTAACGATCCGGATGTTCCGACACGAATTATATTTAACTGCTTTATTTCATTCTTTATTGTTCTCGAATTAAAATCGATATTAATTAAAGCGTCCAGCTCGTTTAATACTATATCAATATTATCTGTTCCAATTCCTGTACTTACCACAGAAATTCTTTTTTTGCCAAGCCAACCGGTATGGGTAACAAATTCACGGTGCGTTCGTTTTATTTCAACCGAATCAAAATGCTTGCTTACTTCTTTAACCCGGGCCGGATCGCCAACGGTGATAATATTCCTTGCTATCTCATCAGGCCTTACATCGAGATGATAAATTGCGCCCCGGCTGTTAATAATCAATTCCGATTCTGCTATCGACTGCATATTTTTATTGCTACAATTTTGGAATTACTCCTTTAGACTTTAATCGAATTTCGCATTTTAGGCTTGAAAAATTCTAAAAAAATTTTTATTACTTTTGTGCCCTCCTCAAAATGAGTTCATTGAGATAAAAAGGGTCCTGTGGCCGAGTGGTCAGGCAGAGCTCTGCAAAAGCTTCCACAGCGGTTCGAATCCGCTCGGGACCTCTTA
>JBEPVC010000188.1:0-4667 GCA_041691235.1 Chitinophagaceae bacterium | reverse complement strand
AAAATGACAATTGATATTGCATTTATCATTGTAATGATCCTTGCCATTTTTAAAGGATTTCGTAAGGGATTGGTACTTGGTATTTTTTCTTTACTGGCTTTTATTGTTGGTCTTGCCGCAGCACTTAAATTATCTGCAGTAGTGGCCGTTCATTTACAAAACAGTACAAATGCTTCTACAAAATGGCTTCCTGTTCTTTCATTTTTATTGGTATTTATTGTTGTGGCTTTCCTGGTAGGCTTAGGTGCAAGACTAATAAAAAAAACCATTGACTTTGCGATGCTAGGTTGGCTTGACCGGCTTGGTGGAATGATATTTTACATTGCTATCTATATTATAATATTTAGCATTGTTTTATTTTTCGCTGAAAAACTTTTTATATTAAAACCAGGGGAAATTGCAAAGTCAGTCGTATATAAATATGTAGAGCCATGGGGGCCAAAAGTGATTAACAATCTTGGAAAGATTCTGCCTTTTTTTAAAGATATGTTTATGCAATTAGAAAATTTTTTCGAAAGCATTGCAAAAAAATCTGCTTAAGTCACAATTAATCAGTGCTAATAACATTATTTCGATACTTTTTTGCACAGAAACATTTATTTTAGCATTAAATAGCTACCACAAAAAACCCAAACCGACCAAAACCATCAATGGAATATCAAATACAACAAGAAGGTAAATTCAAATTTATTGAAACAGGAGAAGGCGAGCCGCTTTTACTCTTGCATGGCCTTTTTGGTGCGTTAAGCAATTTTGAGCATTTGATTGAATACTTTAAAAATACCAATAAAGTAATTGTGCCGATGCTGCCGCTTTTTGAGCTGGATCTTTTACATACAACCGTTGGTGGCTTGCAAAAGTTTGTTTTCAGATTTATTGAGGCCCGTGACTATAAGGATATTCATCTGTTGGGTAATTCGCTTGGCGGACATGTAGCGCTTGTTTATATTTTAAAACATCCTGAAAGAATAAAATCTCTTATTCTCACCGGCAGCTCAGGGCTTTTTGAAAACGGAATGGGAGATAGCTATCCCAAACGCGGAGATAAAGAATATATTCGTAAAAAGACACAGCTTACTTTTTATGATCCTGCGATGGCAACGGAAGAATTGGTAAACGAATGCTTTGAAATAACCAACAACAGGATTAAAGTAATTAAAATCATTTCGCTGGCCAAGTCCGCTATCCGCAACAACCTGGGCGAAGAAATAAGCCAGGTTAAGCAGCCAACTTGCCTCATTTGGGGTAACAATGATACCATTACACCACCTTTTGTTGCAAAAGAATTTCATAAGCTGATCCCCAATAGCGAATTACATTTTATTGATAAATGCGGGCATGCGCCGATGATGGAAGTTCCGGATGAGTTTAATAAAATTCTTAGCAGATTTATTTCAAAATCACAAGTACCCGCTGCAACAGTTCATTAATTTTTTCTGTCTTTATACTGTATTCTTTTTCTCAAACGTTATAATTTGAATCGCAAATCATGCTAGCATACGAACTTTCGAACAATATTCTGCCGCAATTAAAACTGTCTGATACAGTGTCGAAGGCTTTACAGTTGATGAACGATTTTAAAATAACCCATTTACCGGTAGTAGCTGAAGAAAAATATTTAGGATTAATAGGTGAAGATGATTTGCTGGATCAGGAAAATGGAAAAGGCACAATTGAATTTTTTCAAAATAATTTTATTCCGGCTTCAGTTAAATCTGACACTCATTTTTTGAATGCTGTTACTGTTAGCAATCATTATCAAACGAATGTTATCCCTGTAGTAAATGAAGCAAATGAATTTCTCGGAACTATTGCAGGACAAACCCTCCTTGATGCGCTGGGAAGTTTTTCAGGTGCTAATGAACCTGGGGCAGTAATAGTTCTTGAAATGGATCGTAACCGTTTTGCTATTTCAGAAATAAGCAGGATAGTTGAAAGCGATGGTGCGGCCATTTATCATTTAAATATCACCCTTAAAAAAGATTCGCCTCTTCTCCAGGTTACTCTTCATTTAAATAAAAGAGAAATATCAATAATCATTGCTGCCTTTGAAAGGTATGAGTACACCGTTACTTACTACTCGGGTGAAGAATTGTTTGAAAATGAAATTGACAACAACTACAGGCATCTAATGAACTACCTCGATATATAATTCTTCACATTAACTATCTGCATAGGACCATTAAAATAATATTTTTCTTTTTTTGCGTAAGCTGCATCGCAAATACATCCTATGCCCAGGACGAAAAAAATTCTTCCGGATATTTCCCCAAAAAAGATGCAACAGATTCGACACAAAAACTTCGTCTAAGGAAGATAGTTATCTCGGGTAATAAGAAAACAAAATCGTACATTATCTTAAGGGAAATGCAAATAAAGCCTGGCGATTCAATTTCTATAAACAACCTGTTTGAGGAATTAAATAAGGCACATGATTATATTTACAACACAACCCTTTTTATAAGCGTAGAGGTGACCCCGGTTTTAATAGGCCCTTTTGATTTTGACATTAATGTGGTAGTAAAAGAAAGGTGGTACATTTTTCCAATTCCCGCATTTCAGCTTGCTGACAGATCTTTTAATGAATGGTTCGTGAAATATAAGGGAAGCCTTAACCGGGTAAGCTATGGATTAAGGTTTTATCATTTCAATATAAGTGGCCGAAACGATCGGCTTTCGCTGGCAGTTATTAATGGGTTTACGAGAAATATTTCCCTTTTGTATAAAGCTCCTTACACCAACCCAGCATTATCTGACGGTGTAACGTTTGGCTCAGGCTTTTTACAAACAAGAGAAATTCCGTATAAAACTGATGACAAAAACAATCTCGTTTATTTTAAAAATGAGGACTTTGTAAAAAATGAATGGTACGTTACCGGCGCTTATAGTCTGAGAAGAGCCATTAAGAAAAAGCAGACTTTTTCGATTACTTTCCGTCACGTTAACGTTGATGATTCTTTAATATCGCAATATTATGACCCAGGTTATTTCAACAGCAATTCTCCTTCTCAAAATTTTATAGAGTTAAGCTATACTCTTCAATTCATAGATGTTGATAATATTCTCTATCCGCTTAAAGGTTATTCCACTCTTTTTAGCTTAACCAAACGCGGCCTTCAATTTAAGGGCAATATTAACAGCTTTACTTTCAGAACCGCCTATAATAAATACTTTTCGTACAATTACAAATGGTATTCAAGTATTCGTTTGCTGGGGCAGGTTGAGTTGCCTTTTAAGCAGCCCTATTATAACCAGCGGGCATTAGGGTATTTAAATGATTATGTACGGGGTGATGAATATTTTGCGATAGATGGTGTGGCGTTTGGCCTTGCAAAATTTGACCTTAAAAAACAATTTTTCCATTTTAATATCCCGACATTTTTAAAATCAAATACCTATAATAAGCTTCCTTTTACATTATACGCAAAAGCATTTTTAGATGGTGGTTATGTTTTTAGCCAGAAAGAATTTGACAGCAGGCTTAATAACTGTTTACTATATTCGGGAGGTGTTGGCATCGATATTATTACCCTTTACGATTTTAAATTAAGCATCGAGTATAGTTTTAACCAATTAAAACAAAAGGGATTATTTTTACATAATTAGGTTTATTTTTCGGGAGAAGTATTATAAAAATTTTTTTATTTTAAAGCCATTATGCGCATAGCTATTTACAGCCGCGGGCTGGAAGCAGATCAACAGGAAGGCTTAAAATTATTGCTTGCCGAGCTTGATCGTTATAAAATTGAACCTGTTATCTATCAAAATTTTTTTAACCAGTTTTATTCTTCAATTGATATCCGTAATAAATTTTCCACCTTTAATTGCTCTGAAGATCTTGAAGATATTGATTTCCTGATAAGCCTTGGCGGGGATGGAACATTGCTTGATGCCGTTACTTTCATTGGTGACAAGGGCATTCCTGTTTTGGGTATAAATTATGGGCGACTTGGCTTTTTGGCAAGTATTGGTAAAGATGAAATACAGATTGCAGTAAAAGCATTGATACAGCGTGTTTTTGTGCTGGATAAAAGAACGTTACTGCATCTTGATGCTAATATGCCATTATTTAACGGTGTCGCTTATGCGCTAAATGAATTTACTATTCATAAGAAGGATACCTCGCCGATGATAAAAATTCACACCTACCTGAACGGCGAATTTTTAAATACTTACTGGGCCGATGGATTAATTGTATCGACGCCAACCGGCTCTACGGGCTATTCCCTAAGCTGTAATGGCCCGGTCGTTTTTCCCGAATCAGCAAGCTTTGTCATTACACCTGTTTCACCTCATAATTTGAATATAAGGCCGTTGGTAGTGCCCGATAATACAATCCTTTCTTTTGAAATAGAAGGAAGAACCGACGGGTTTTTATGCACGCTTGACAGCCGCCGCGAAATAGTTACAAAGGAAGTACTGTTAGCTATTCGCAAAGAGATTTTCAGCATAAATCTTGTGCGCCTCAATGAAAATAATTTTCTTCAAACAATAAGGAATAAATTATCATGGGGACTTGATAAAAGAAATTAAACATAAATTTTTAACTTGCTTATATAATTAAAACAACGTTTCTTCGTTTTACCAACAATAATCATTGCCCCTAATATGAAAAAACTTTTTGCCATTCTCATCATTGCATTCGTTTTTAACATAAATGCACAAGC
>JBEPVC010000187.1:0-4668 GCA_041691235.1 Chitinophagaceae bacterium | reverse complement strand
GCGCAATGTAAAAAATTAAAAATTCCGATAACTACATTTATGATTGCCAGCGATCCTTACCTCCAAAGATTTGTAACGGAGTTTACTGAAACCAATAATGGCAAAGCTTTCTTTGCTTCTCTTGACAGGCTTGGCGCATTTATATTTAAGGATTTTGAAAGCGGAAAAAGAAAGACGGTATATTAGTCAAAAAAAATCAGGGCTTAAAAAGGTGCTTCTATTCCAGTTTAAAATTTAAAACTTAAGATATTTAATGGACATACAAAAAATTAAAACATTAGGCGAATTAAAATCAAGTGGCTACAAACAAAGATCTATTAAAGAAGAATTACGTGAAAATCTTATAAAAAAGATCAGCAAAAAAGAAATTACTTTTCCCGGTATAATTGGCTATGAAGATTCTGTAATTCCTGATACTGAAAGAGCTTTACTTTCAAGACACAACATTTTATTTTTGGGATTACGCGGCCAGGCAAAAACGCGTATGGCCAGGCAGATGATCGATTTGCTTGATGAGTATATTCCTATAATTAAAGGCAGCGAAGTAAATGATAACCCTTTTAATCCGTTAAGTAAATATGGAAAAGATCTTGTTGAAGAGAAAGGAGATGATACACCAATTGAATGGCTGCATCGCAGTATGCGATATGGTGAAAAGCTTGCAACGCCTGATGTAAGTGTTGCAGATCTTATCGGCGATATTGATCCAATTAAAGCGGCTAATTTAAAATTGAGTTATGCAGACGAACGAGTAATTCATTATGGAATTATACCGAGAAGCAACCGAGGCATTTTTGTTATAAATGAATTGCCCGATCTGCAGGCACGCATCCAGGTTTCTTTATTCAACATTTTAGAAGAAGGCGATTTGCAAATAAGAGGATTTAAATTGAGATTGCCACTTGATATTATGTTTGTATTTACAGCTAACCCCGAAGACTACACGAACCGCGGCGCAATCGTTACGCCGCTTAAAGATAGAATAGAAAGCCAGATACTCACGCATTATCCTGTTACTATTGAAACAGCATTGTCGATTACAGAGCAGGAAGCAGGCATACACGAAGATCAAATTAAAAAAATCCAGGTAAGCGATTTGGTAAAGCGATTAATTGAACAAGTATCTTTTGAAGCCCGCGCAAGTGAATACGTAGATAAGAAAAGCGGTGTGTCTGCACGGCTTACTATTGCTGCGTATGAAAATGCAGTAAGTGCAGCAGAGCGGCGTGCTATTATGAATAAAGAGAAAGAAACACAGGTATGGATTAGCGATCTCGTTGGCATCATTCCATCTATAACAGGAAAAATTGAACTCGTTTATGAAGGCGAGCAGGAAGGACCGTACCAGGTTGCTTACAACTTAATGGAGAAGGCGATTCGCACACAATTTGCCGCATACTTTCCCAATCCTGAAACATTCAAAAAGAAAAAGAGCAAAGAAGTTGTAACCGATGAAAATCCTTACAGGGCAATCACGAGGTGGTTTGATGGCGGCAATCATTTAAATCTTTTCTTTGGAGTAAAAGATGAAGACAAAATTCAATTGCTCTATAAAGTTGATGGGTTATATGGACTCGTAAAAAAACATTTCCCGAGTGCCAATGCAAAAGAAAACGCTTTGCTCATGGAATTTGTTTTACATGGCCTTTCAACTTATTCACTCATTAGTAAAAAAGTTGTTGAAGGAAAAATTGAATTTAAAGATCTTATGGGCAGCATGCTCAATTTAAGTCCGCAATCTTTTAGTGATGAAGAATTAGATGAAGAAGATTTTAAATAAAAAAAACCGGATACTAGTTCGGTTTTTTAAAAACATTGTAATCAAAAGTTGTGACCAAATCCAAGATAAAGAGATGTCGCATATTCTCCCTGAGAAAATAAAGGGCTAATTCCACCTCTGAAGAAAAAACCTCCTCTGGTAGGCTGATACCGGTACCCTGCATTAAGATGAAAAATAAAACCACTGCCCGTTGAACTTCCTTCATCAAAAAAATCAGTTACTGTTGCGGAAACAAAAGTTGCTCCACCCGCTATTTCAAGAAAATGAGAATTACGTCCGATTAGATAATTTACAGATACAGGAATTGAAAAAACACTTACCCCGCTTTCTCCAAAAAAACCCAATCCAACAGCGAATCCAGCCCCGTTAACCCGCTTTTGAAAACGGCGATCATAATTCACCGACAATATTGGTGCTGAGCCCCCAATCTGGAAATAAATAGCTTGTGGGGGCCTGTCAGTTACAATTAATTTAGAATTTTTTGAAATTTCGCGTAAACGAACCGTGTCTTTTTGTGCAAACACAATTCCGGAGATACAGATTAAAATAATAACAAAATATATTCTCATAAAACAGTTTGATACCAGACATGAATTAATATTATAACGCTGCTTAAAGAATTAAAGTATATTAACTTCCCTTTCCAATTCAATTCCAAATTTTTCTTTGACAGATATTTTTATTTCTTCGCCCAGGCTATAGATTTCATTGCCGTTTGCATTTCCATAATTTACCAATACCAACGCCTGCTTTTCATAACAGCCTGCATCGCCTTTACGATAACCTTTCCAGCTTGTCCCGTTCTCGGGGCCACATTGTTCAATAAGCCAGCCTGCGGGAATTTTAAAAGCCTCATCATCAACTTTAAAATGAGGTATAACGGTAAAGGTTAGTTGCAATTTTGTCAGCTCAGAATTTGTAACCTGTGGATTTTTAAAAAAACTCCCGGCATTTCCTACTAGGGCCGGATCGGGAAGTTTGCTTTGCCTGATATTAATTATAGCCCGTGAAATGGCCTGGATACTCAATTTGCTAATATTCATTTTTTCAAATTCTTCCTTAATAGCGCCATAGGTAATATTGAACGTTGGTGTTTTATTTAATCTGAACGTAACGTTCAAAATTGCAAATTGATTTTTATATTTCTTTTTAAAAACGCTCTCCCTGTAACCAAACTCACAATCGTTTAAAGTAAAATTTACAAGTTTATTTTGTTTAAGGTGCAAAGCTTCCAATGAGTAAAAAACATCTTTTATTTCAACACCGTACGCGCCAATATTTTGCATTGGTGACGCGCCGACATTACCCGGTATTAATGAAAGATTTTCCACGCCCGCTAAATTTCTATCCAGGCAATGCAATACAAAACGGTGCCAGTTTTCTCCGGCACCCACTTTTACATAAACATGATCATCGTCTTCATGAATGGTTTTAATTCCCTTAATTTCATTTTTCAAAATCAATCCATCAAAATTTCTTGTAAAGAGTATATTACTTCCGCCGCCCAAAATAAGTAAGGGATTTTGTACACCAGATAACACTTCTTGCAAATCATCAGAAGATTCAAACTCTGCGAAATATTTTGAGTATGCATCTATGCCGAAAGTATTATATGCTTTAAGTGGAAAATTTTGATGGATTTGCATTAGTTGTTTATTAATACAAAATCGAATTGACTAACAGTGAGCACTATTCGAAGTTGAATAAATATTTTGTAATAAGCCTTCTAAAGATTTACATTAATCATCCTACCATTATAACGTATTAATTTATCAACATAGGTTGGAAAGTCAGTACCTGTTCCATGATTATCTTTTACCAATACAACATTAAATATTCTTTGCTTCAGCATACCATTAAACTTTCCTTTTGTACCAGATATTGTAAGCTCACGATTTTTATCATTCCATTTTATAGTGAAAGTTGCATACATTCCTTTCTCATAATTGTAATTATCATTTTCATCTTCGTAGAATGTAAATTCTCCATCAGCACCTGGGTAAATTCGTAATTCAATAGAATCATTTGGCTTTTGCGTAGCATATTCTACTAACGGCCCCATTGGAATGATAGCGCCGGATTTAATGTAGAGCGGTATTGTTTCCATTGGAACGGATGCAGAAATAGTTTGACCACCATCAATTGATTGGCCTGTCCAGAAATTATACCAGTTTGCTGACTTGGGCAAATAGACTTTTCTTATTTTTTCTTTATCACTTGCACTATCTCCTGTATATAATTGCTCTGTTACCGGGCTTACAAGAAATGCAGGCCCGAACATATATTCATCCCGGATATTATATACTGAAGTATCATTTCTAAAATCAAATGCAAGCGACCTCATTATTGTATAATTATCGGTAGTAACTTTTCCGGCTAATGAATAAATATAAGGAAGTAACCTGTAACGGAGATTATCAAAATGAAGAAGAATATTTTTTGTTTTATCGTCCCAGTTGTTTGAAAACAACGCTCTTTCTCCTTTACCATGTATCCGAAATACAGGACAGAATGTTCCAAACTGAAACCAGCGTATAAAGAGTTCGCGAAATTGCGGAAGCGACCAATCGGGAATACCTTCAGGAGATACCCGTGACAGATAACCACCGATATCCGAAGTCCAGTAAGGTATACCGGATGCACAAGCATTGATGCCTTGTGGCACCTGGTTTTTTAAAGAAGAAAAAGTACTGGTAATATCGGATGACCAAAGTGTTGCTGCATTTTTTTGCTCGCCGGCAAATGATTGCCTTATTAAAAAGAAAGCACGTTTGTTAGGAATATCTTTACGCCAGCCTTGATAAATACCTTTTGAATGTTCTAAAGAATAAGAATTAAAATAATCTATTCCTTTGCCAACAGAAAATATACTTTGCCTGCGGGCATCC
>JBEPVC010000186.1:0-4674 GCA_041691235.1 Chitinophagaceae bacterium | reverse complement strand
TTCTTCACAATAGGAATCATGATCTCTCCAAATTTTGTAAAGTCCTCTGCTGATTCCCATATATCAATTATATACATTCCATCTCCTTTAACGGCAGCAAAATGGTGCGGCCTTTCTTTTAATTTAAGCTGCCCCGCTTCAGCAAGGTCTTACTGAATCATCATATTGTTGTTGTGATGCACCTTTGAAGTCAACTATAACCAATACCTTTTTCATATGTTTTTTTAAGTAGTTATTCGTATTCGTTTTTAATTCATTTTTCCTAATACACTTTTGGCAATTTTCCATTCCCCGTTTTCTTTTGCCATGGTATTCGTATAAGTTCCCATTACATCAATTTTTTCGCCTTTGTCATTTGTGCCGGTTACATGAAAGGTGCCTGTGCCAATGCTGGAGCCATCTTTTTCCATTGTATTCTGTGGGGTTATTTCAAGAGTTGCAGTGCTGTGTTTAAACTCTTCGGCAAATTCTTTACCTATCGCTTCGGTGCCGTTTGCTACTGCGCTGTCAGGAGTCATTCTTATTGCATCTTTAGTGTACATGGCCAGCATTGCTTTGTCATCCTTTTTGTTGTAAGCATCCTGGTATTTTTTGGCAAGAGCAGCGTGATCTGCAGTTGTCATTTGTGCTTTAAGCGGGTTCATAAATGCTGTTGCGCAAACGAAAATGAGCAGCAAACTTAACTTGATTGTTTTTTTCATTGTAAATGTTTTTATTGTTTTATAAATGGTGAGATGGGAAAGTTGCGGTAATGTATTTGTTCCTGATAAATATATGCAATGTGAAGAAATTGTATCATTTTATTATTACTCAGCCTTCGCAGGTGTTTCTATCCACCATTCACGACCGTTAGCTGCCCAACCATAATCTTCAAAAACTGTTCATCAAAAAATAACACGGGCCCGCATTAAAAATTGTTACCTTAACATATTGATCACCGAAAAACAATTTTTTATGTCAACAACAGAAGCAGTAATGACCACGCAGGACGTGGCCAACAGGTTTAACGAACTTGCCCAAAGTGGCCAATGGGAAAAAATCCAGGATGAATTGTTTGCTGACGATTCCGTAAGTCTTGAACCGCCGCAATCGCAGGGCATGCAGTCAGCAGAAGGATTGCCTGCTATTAAAGAAAAAGGAAAACAATTCGCCACCATGGTGGAAGAAATGCATGGGGGATATTCCCACGAGCCACAGGTTGCCGGCAATTTCTTTGCTATAGCAATGGGCATGGATTGTAAAATGAAAGGAATGGACAGAATGAAAATGGATGAGATTGCGCTGTATGAAGTAAAGGACGGAAAGATTGTAAAAGAGCAATTCTTCTATTAAGCAAATTGATTGGGTTAGTGATCCCGTCACGTTGCAAAACGCGGCGGGATTATCTTTTTACAGCTGCGCCAGATATTTCAGCCAATGCAGGTGTTCCACACACTCCAATGGGCAAACGGGCCGGGCTGATTTATCCCCCCCGGGTTTTTTGTATTTTTGTGAGTGATTTGTAAAAAACAATTTGCTATGTCAAAGAGAAATTATCTCTTCCTCCTTTTAATTTTCGGGTTCCTGTTCTTCATTAACGGGTATAGTTTTGCCCAACCGATGATATTGTCAAAGGATTCGACGGCACCCATGTTCACCACCAAGGCCAGCCAGTCGGGCAATGAATTCGAATTTTCATTAAAAAAAGCCCTCGCCAGCGGACCAGTAGTATTATACTTCTATCCTTCTGCGTACACAGGTGGCTGTGATTTGGAAGCACATACTTTCGCCGAATTCAAGGATAAATTTACGGCAGCAGGAGCCACCATTATCGGTGTATCAGCAGATGATATTCAGCGATTGAAGTCGTTCTCATCTAGTCCGGATTATTGTGCCGGTAAATTCCCGGTGGCTTCAGACTCCGGAGGTAAAATTGCCGCAACTTATGGCCTGAATTGATACCTCCGCAACCGGGTGCTAAAGATTTGCGCGGCGAGCAGATTACGCACGGCTTCATCCCGCGGACAACATTCGTTATTAATAAAAATGACAAAATCGTAGCTGTCTTTTCATCGCAAACCGATCACATATCGCCTGATGAGCACGTAAAAAAATCATTGGAAATTGTAAAGGGACTGTAGTGTAAAGAAAAACATCCGCGAGGTCAAACCTTTAATACCGGCAAAATAGCATGCACTAATTTTTTGCAGCAGAATCTTTTTTTACAAAGAGGGAATGGTTTGCCTTTAAGCTGTCAACGGGTGTTGCGGGCATCTTTTGGTTCTGTTGAGAAGCATATCGCTTATAAGCTCTTAACTCGCTTGAATAATCTTCGGTTGGCCAGTTTTCATCAATATCCTGGATAGCTATTAAATCACTGTCTTTCTTTGGCACAGTAAGCGGTTGATTATTTTTATATTGAGTGTTATATTGGGTTAACCGGTTTTGCAGTGCTATAATATGATTTTTAGCTTTACTTTTTATTTCAGATTCCTTTACACGCAACACGGTTACATTTAACCCGCTTATTTTTTCCTGCGTTGAGGATTTATCAATAATTTTTTCCTGTTTTTTTTCATGATTGCCGCCTATAAGGGCTAACACTCCATGGGCTGCAAGATTAGCACCTGCCAGTTGAGCAAATACATTACCTGTTTGAAGAACACCCAGGAATATCATAAAAAGAAAAAATCTGCTTATTAGTTTCATTGCAAAGTGTTTTGTTTTGGTAAATCGATATACTACAAAAGTAAAAAATGTTTGCATTTTTATCAAAGCATTTTTACCCCACCTTGGTCCAAAGATATAAGGAAATTTTGTTAGCGTGGCATTGTGCGTAAGCTATACTTTCCGTAAAAGCGGAAAAGGTAGTGAATTACAGCAAAGAGATTTTTAATTCATCTAAACCAGGTCTCTGCTCATAGCCAGTTTCCCAAACTCGTACCAATCGAATCCTGTCTCAATACGGTTATGCCTGAGCGCAGGAATTTGTGTTGTGATTAAAAGAGTAGTTCCATTAAAGTCTGCCCGGTGATGTTGTGGAATTTGTTGCTTTATAGCTTTTACCATCTTGAATTTTGCAGTTGGAAATAACTCCTGCACAGATTTTTTAAGTAAGTTGATGTTATCCATGCCGTACATAAGCACTACTTCCGGCTTGCAGACACTTATATTTTTGAGGATGGTGTGCAAGCGGCCGGTATATAAATATTCCTGGTATAATGCACGGCTTTTGAGAAAAGGAAATTGCGGCAAATCGAGCCAGGCATAATACCACGCATGGTCGTGAGCAGGCAGGGGATATAGCGTAATCAACGCTTCATTAGGCGGCGATGGTAATGCAAATGAATTTTTCTGGTAGGTGAGCAAATCGGGAAGTTTTTCGCTTTGGTATCCATGAATAAATGCAATGAGGTTTTTCCACAACCCGTGCAATGTTGCCTGGCTACCAAACCGGTAATCGTAAAGGTTTGCAAATTTTTCCGCTCTTGGCCCCTCCACACGAAAAGTTACATGGCGGTACAATTCACGGATGTCGCAGAGCGCAGGCGTGCCGGACGCTGGCAAATTATAAAAGTAGTTGAGCTTTTCAGCCACTTCTCCCGGGACATCTCCGCCACTTTCTTCATAGCCAACGAACCAGAACATGGCTTGCCATGAGCCGTATCCGTAAAATTTATCTATCCAGTATTTGAGCGCTTTATCTTCAATCAGCATGACAGGAAAGATAATAAATAGCAACCTCATTTAACCAAAATCATACTTCAGCCAATGCAGGTGTTACCCTTCATTCGCAAGCCCACAGTAACTACCCGTGAGAGCCTTTTGCTTGGGTAGCAAGCGAATTATTTTGAACTCAATTTGGGCTTGTAGACCAGTAATTCTGACCAGCGGCTCTGCACAGCATCAGAATAATCTTTCAGCCAGGTATCAAATGAGCCGGCACCATTCACTTCATTAAATCTATCCGCTAATGGTTTGCGATAATCGCTTGCTATTTCTTTTAAACCGTTTCTTAAACGGGTTACCGTAATAAAACCTGGTTCTCCCGAAACGATTAGTGAATAAACTGCAACAGATTCTTTATCGGCTTCCCATACTTTTTTAAGTCTCTTAATGAGGTCTTGTACACTAACTACCTTACCCGGTTTTGCAGTCATATGATTGATAACAATCTTGTCTGAATAATCGGTAAGCTGTACAGTACCTAAATCGGCCTGGAAATCATAATAATCCCGTTTCCCCTGGCCCATTGTAAGCGGTAATACATTAGTTTCCCAATCGGCTGTATGTTCTGCACTGATATCGCCACGGCCGTCCAAAATGTCCCAACTGCTGGGGCCTTCGGTGACCATGTAGCCGCCAGCATCCGGTCCGGATTCGATACTCCATACCCGCCACTTGACGTCGCCGGTGTGATATTTCTGAGCATGGTTGGCAAGTGCTTTTTCAAATGCGGAGACTTTGTCATTCTTAGCGAATAAACGGTTGGATGTAAGAACTGTTTTTGTCTGTGCCATTCCTAAAACAGGAATAAGTAAGAGCATCATGAAATACTTTTTCATTTGTAATTTTTTAGATGATGATGAAAATGGTGAGCGTCTAAATAGGTAGGAGAATTCTAAGAGATGGGATGTATAAATATATTACATGTTATTCGGATGTACAAGCGCTTTTAAGAACTTAATAAAAAAC
>JBEPVC010000185.1:0-4726 GCA_041691235.1 Chitinophagaceae bacterium | reverse complement strand
GTAAATCCAAGTTCTGAAATTGGTGTATCTATTACCCTTTTCTCGCCAAATTCTTCAAGCATTCCCTGGCTTACTTTATAAGCGCCGTTGTATTCAGCCACTTCCTCTCCTATTAAAAAAACGTTCTCATCTCTTCTCATTTCTTCACTCATTGCTTCACGCAGAGCTTCTCTGAATGCTACTTCTTTCATTTATTTAAAAAATTGAATGGCAAATATAATTGATAATTGAAAAAGGAGAATTGAAAATTGAGAAATGACTTTATCTGGTTTCAGACTGATAGTTCGCACCATCATTTGGTATCCATTAATTCTGAAAGCTTGTCGGTCAATTTTTTTCCAAAAATATTTTTTGCAATTATTTTTCCGTCTTTATCAAGTAAAAGATTGGAAGGAATTGCTTTAATACCATATTGATCTGAAGTAGAATTTTGCCATCCCTGTAAATCAGATACCTGGTGCCAATTTAATTTATCATCCTCAATAGCCTTTTTCCATTTATCTTTTTTTGTATCGTAAGAAACCCCAAATATCGTGAAGCCTTTGTCTTTATAAAGATTATACGCAGCTACTACATTTGGATTTTCACGCCGACATGGACCGCACCAGCTTGCCCAAAAATCTACTAAAACATATTGACCATGCAAAGATGACAAACTAACTAACTCTCCATCCGGTGTCGTTTGGGTAATATCCGGAGCGGTTTTTCCTACAGCAACATTGCTGTAGGTGTCAATTAACTTTTTTATTTCTATACCTTTTGCCGAGCTTTTAACTTTAGGCGATAGCAGATCATACAATGGTTCCACATCGCTTGCTTCAGCATAATATCCATAGTTTTCAGTTATCGCCATTGCACCCCGCATCGAATTTGGATTCTCCTTTACAAATGCAGCAACAACCTTTCTTTTTTCATTTAAAATATTAAAATCTACTTCATCCAAACTATCCATAACTTTTTTGTTCTTTTCCTTATAGGCCTGCTCATAAATTTTGCTATCTGCTTCTTCCCATTTGGTAATGTATTTCATGCGCTCTTTAAATAATTTGTTATCGTCATTTATTTTTGACCCTTTTGCAGTAAGCAGCTTCAAAGAATCACCCCGGCCTGAAATATTGATGGTAGTAGGTTCTATATAAAATGTATAGTAATCATTTGCTTTGACAGGCATGGTAAGTGTCGCGAAAAAAGGGGAATTAATATGTCCTGAAAAATTGAAGCTGCCTTCTTCAATAGTGGCAGAATCTTTTACTGTTTTATCACCTTCATAAATGTTTAGATAAATTGTGCCTTGCTTAATTTTTTCAAGTTGTCCATTTATAGTGAAAGATGAATCCTGGGCCCGGGAAACAAGACTAAAAAAAATAATACTGCTAAGTAAGAGGATGTGATTTCTCATGGATATTTTTTGGAGTGAAGGTAACATTTATTAAAAAAGAAATTACCGTTTATAAAAAACTGTAATTACGAACTGCTTTAATGATTTTAATTTTCAGCACAGCTCAACAATCATAGAACTTGCACCGCCACCACCGTTACAAATTCCGGCCGCCCCTATTTTGCCGTTGTTTTGTTTTAATACATTTAAAAGTGTAACAATAATCCTGGCTCCGCTACAACCCAACGGATGACCCAAAGAAACGGCCCCGCCATTGACATTGACTTTTGCAGGATCGAGTTTCATCTTTTGTGTATTTACAATTCCAACGACGCTGAATGCTTCATTCAACTCAAAATAATCTACCTGGCCTATTGTAATTCCGGCTTTCGCTATTGCTTTAGGAACTGCGAGAGAAGGTGTAGTTGTAAACCATTCCGGTTCTTGTTCTGCATCTGCATAACCAATTATTTTTGCCAAAGGTTTCAATCCCAATTGATCGGCTTTTTCTTTACTCATTAAAACAACTGCTGCTGCGCCATCATTAATGGTGCTTGCATTTGCAGCCGTAACACTTCCGCCTTTTTCGAAAGGAGATTTTAGTTCGGCTATTTTTTCAAACTTTACGTTGAATGGTTCTTCATCTTGCTGGAACATTACGGGTTCACCTTTTCTTTGAGGAATGGGAACACCTACAATCTCATCTGCGAATTTTCCTTCTTTTACTGCAGACTGGCTACGTTTATAACTTTCAACCGCAAATTTATCCTGGTCTTCCCTGGTGATATTACATTCTCTTGCACATAATTCTGCTGCATTGCCCATTGCGTAATCTTTGTATACATCTGTAAGGCCATCCTTGGCCAAACCGTCAATCATATTTGTGTTACCATATTTATTTCCCCATCGCACAGCAGGGGCATAGAACGGAACGCTGCTCATATTTTCCATTCCCCCTGCTACTACAACATCAGCATCTCCCAATAAAATGCTTTGCGCACCATTCATTATTGCTTTCATTCCGCTGGCGCAAACCTTATTTACTGTAGTACAGCAAACACTTTCAGGCAATCCGGCAAGGATTGCGGCCTGTCTTGCGGGTGCCTGCCCTAAATTGGCTTGTAATACACAACCCATATATACTTCCTGTACGTCGCCTGGTTGAACTTTTGCTTTTACAACAGCGGCTTTAATTGCTATCCCTCCTAATTGAGTTGCAGAAATATCTTTTAGGGAACCTCCAAAACTTCCAATGGGCGTACGTACTGCCGAGATAATATAAACTTCTTTCTTGCTCATAAATTTATTTGAACTACAAAGATAGCAAACACATAACAGTCAAAAATTGAAGGAACCTTACACTCCAAACTGGCGAAGGTGATGATCAAGATGTTTCCATTGAAGCATATCCCACTCCTCAATGGTTAAAACTCCGAAAAAAGGATGTTTTTTATTTGCAATAACTTTCGAACCCTCGGTGACAAACCGATCTACATAGGATAAAACTTTATCTCTTTCCCTCTCAAAGTCTTGCTCTGAAAAATTATTACCTGCAGTCTTAAACTCTTTCATAGTAGGTGAATTCTTTTTAAAAGGTTTCTCATTAACCAATTGTTTCTTTGCCATTTTACCAAAAAGAAAACCCATCAGGCCTCCTTTTAATTGCAGGTGGCCAAAAGCAACTTGCATAGGGATTTGCATATGTGCCAGCATTTGCGTAACATTCATTTTGCCCCATAGTGGTTGCGATAAAGCGGTTAGCTTATTTATTCGTTGCTTTATTATATTATTTTCTTCAGAATTAAATAATTTTTCCATAAATAAAAATTTGCAATGATTTTAAAATTTTAAAAAGTCTGTTAATTTAATTTATTTTACCATAGTAATTAAAATTTTAAATTAACATTTATGGCTACAATCACTACAAAAAAATTTTTTGTAATAATGATAATAACGGCGGTATTGGTTTCACTTATTGCAATTTTTTCTCTTCAAATAATGCTATAAACCAGATAGCGCCGCGGTTAAATTTTGTAATTTTAACCATCATCAAATTTTTTACTTTGGGTCGAAATTTCTCAAATGAAATAAATTTTATTTCATTTAAATACTTTACATGATATCGCAGGAAACCATACAACAGATTGTGAGTAGAATTGATATCATTGAAATCATTAGCTCATTCATAAAATTGAAAAAAAGAGGTGTCAATTATATCGGACTCTGTCCTTTTCATAACGAAAAGTCTCCTTCGTTTACCGTTTCTCCTTCAAAAGAAATTTATAAATGTTTTGGTTGTGGCAGAAGCGGCAACACCATTAGTTTTTTAATGGAGCATGAAAAGTATAGTTATGTTGAATCATTAAAATGGCTTGCTGCAAAATATAATGTTGAAATTGAAGAAAGCAATGTTAGCCCTGAATTTAAAGAACAACAACAGGTCGCGGATAGCCTTTACGTCATAAATAAATTCGCGCAAAAATTTTTTACGGAAATATTATTCACCACCGATGAGGGAATTAATATAGGGTTAAGTTATTTAAAAGAAAGAGGGTTTAGAGAAGAGATTTTAAAAAAATTCGAAATAGGTTATAACCCCGGAGCAAAAGATACATTTAGTAAAGCAGCTGCTGACGCACAATTCAATGCCCCGCTTTTACAAAAGGCCGGCCTTGTTGTACAACGGGAAAATGGATTACAGGATAATTACAGAGGCCGTATTATT
Organism: Chitinophagaceae bacterium; assembly: GCA_041691235.1. Taxonomy (GTDB): domain Bacteria; phylum Bacteroidota; class Bacteroidia; order Chitinophagales; family Chitinophagaceae; genus Ginsengibacter. The sequence continues at coordinate 623 of JBEPVC010000185.1, read as the reverse complement.
TTTCCTGTTCACAATCAAAGTGGAAAGATTGCAGGTTTTGGCGCCAGACTGATTAGAAACAACGATAAAGCGCCAAAATATATTAATACTCCTGAAAATGAAATTTATGTAAAAAGTAAAATTTTATACGGATCCTATTTTGCCCGGCTTGCGATTGATAAAGCAGATGAATGCCTGTTGGTAGAAGGATATACAGACGTGCTTGCACTGCACCAGGCGGGAATTGAAAATGTTGTTGCAAGTGGTGGTACATCTTTAACTCCGGACCAATTAAGACTTATAAAAAAATACACACAAAACCTTACAATACTTTATGACGGAGATGCTGCCGGAATTAAAGCTGCTTTAAGAGGCCTTGATTTGGCGCTTGAAGAAGGGTTAAATGTTAAACTGGTTTTGTTACCTAACCAGGAAGATCCGGATAGTTATATAAATAAAAATGGAGCAAGCTCTTTCACAAATTTTATAAAAGAAAATAAAAAAGATTTTATATTATTTCAACTCGAACACGCTTTGAAGGATGCAGGAGATGATACCAATAAAAGATCTCTTGTTGTTAGCAGAATTGCCGAAACAATTTCCAAAATAAATAAGGCAGAAGATTTTACAAAGCAACAAGATTA
>JBEPVC010000184.1:0-4815 GCA_041691235.1 Chitinophagaceae bacterium | reverse complement strand
ATTGATTGATTGCAAAAATATTAAACGTATATCAAAATTCAAATTTTTTTTAGCAATTATTTAGATTTTGAAGTATTTACATATCCTTACAATTTTGTAAACTTATGACTATTGTTCCATATACTTTGCTGTATCGTAACAAAGTTTTACTTTTTGCTGATAATATCTCTCGATCTATTTTTGATTATTAAGCAAACTATTGACAATAATTTCAAATGGTATAATTATTCATTACTTATTTGAATCTGTGGTATATTGCCTTTTTATAATTTAATGAAATTTTCCAAAGACCTTATTGCAGAAGAGTTACAGACATTCGAAAAAAAATTTGCCGAGTCTGTAAAAAGTGATACTCCTTCACTTGACCGGATAATGAAATACATAATTAAAAGAAAAGGCAAACAGTTAAGGCCCATGTTCGTTTTCTTAAGCGCTAAGCTACATGGCCCTGTAAATGAATCTACCTATAGAGCCGCAGCATTAGTTGAATTGTTGCATACTGCAACACTCGTTCACGATGACGTGGTTGATGAATCACTGGAAAGACGTGGCTTTTTTTCTATAAATGCATTATGGAAAAACAAGATTGCAGTTCTCGTTGGCGATTATCTCCTTTCAAAAGGCCTTCTTCTTTCCACAGGGGCGGGCGATTTTAAACATCTGCATATCTTATCAGACGCAGTAAAGCAGATGAGTGAAGGAGAACTTCTTCAAATGGAAAAAGCCCGGAACCTGAACCTTAGTGAGCCGATTTACTTTGAAATAATACGCAGCAAAACAGCTTCCTTACTTTCTTCTGCATGTGCAGTGGGCGCATGGAGCACAAGCAATGATGAAACAATAACCGCAAAGATGAAAAGCTTTGGCGAAAAAACGGGCATTGCATTTCAGATAAAGGATGATTTATTTGATTATGGAAATGAAAACATCGGGAAACCTACGGGAAACGATTTAAAGGAAAAAAAATTAACCTTGCCTCTAATTTATACACTTAATAATATCAATTCTGCAGAAAAAAGAAAAATTATTTATATCATTAAAAATCAAAATAGAGATTCGGAGAAAATAAAATACGTTTTGCAAAAGGTTACAGAAACCGGCGGCATAAAATACGCTGAAAGAAAAATGGTTGAATACCGAAACGAAGCTTTGGAAATTTTATATACTTTTCCGGAAGGAGAAATACGAAAGGGTTTGGAAGAATTGGTTTTGTTCACAACAGATAGAAAATATTAATTGTTAACAGGATAATTAATTAATTTACTCTTACAGGTTTGATTGTTTATCGAGTGATTGTTATGGAAAAAAGATGGAAAATATTATCTGCTGATGAAAATAAAATTACTGCCCTGCAACAGGCCCTCAATATAAGTCTACCTCTTTGTAAAATATTGGTGCAACGGGATATTGACACTTTTGAAAAAGCAAAAAATTATTTCAGGCCACAACTTTCCCAACTTCATGATTCGTTTTTGATGAAGGACATGGATAAGGCTGTTGCGTGCATTTTAACTGCAATAAATAAAAATGAAAAAATCCTCGTTTTTGGCGATTACGATGTGGATGGCACCACGGCTGTTGCATCCATGTATCGCTTTCTAAAAAAAATTTACCATGAAGATAAAATTGCTTTCTATGTACCTCATCGCTATCGGGAAGGTTACGGTGTAAGCAGGCAGGGTATCGATTTTGCAAAAGAAAATGGATTCAGCCTGATAGTATCCCTTGATTGCGGAATAAAGTCTGTTGAACTTATCAGGTATGCCAGGCAGTTAGGACTTGATTTTATCGTATGCGATCATCATCTGCCGGATCATGAACTACCGCCTGCAACCGCCATTTTAAATCCCAAACAACCTGATTGCCATTATCCTTACAAAGAACTTTGCGGTTGCGGTGTAGGATTTAAGTTAATTACTGCGCTATCACAACGGTTAGGGTTACACGAAGAAAATTACATCCGCTTTCTCGATCTTGTTGTAACAGCTATTGGAGCCGATATTGTTCCCATAACCGGTGAAAACAGGATACTTGCCTATTTCGGATTACAAAAACTCAACAGTGATCCATGCCCTGGAATAAAAGCATTGATTGAGCTGAGTGGTGTTCAAAAAAAATTTTCCATCAACAATGTGGTATTTATAATTGCACCACGCGTAAACGCAGCGGGCCGAATGGATGATGCTACGAAGGCAGTGAAAATGTTCATTGAGGATGATTATACAATTGCTATGCAATATGCTGAAATGCTTCACAGCGATAACATAGAACGCAAAGATGCAGATACTACAATAACTGAAGAAGCAGCGTCAATAATAGATGGCGATGAACAACTAATAAAGAGGAAAACAACAGTAGTATTTAAACCGCATTGGCATAAGGGAGTTGTTGGAATAGTAGCAAGCAGGCTTATTGAGAAATACTACAGGCCTACTGTTGTGCTCACTCAAAGCGGAGAATTTGTAGGAGGCAGTGCCCGCAGCGTTCCGGGATTTAATTTGTATGAATCAATTCACGCATGTCGTGAATACTTAATTGGCTACGGTGGCCATTTTGCGGCCGCAGGAATGACGATGCTCGCAGAAAATCTTGATGCCTTTAGTAATAAGTTTGAGGAAATTGTTTCATCGTCAATAGCACCTCACCTTCTTGTTCCTGAAATATGCATAGACGCAGATATTACCTTTAAAAATATTACAAAAAGTTTCTACAATATCCTTGCGCAAATGGAACCCTACGGCCCCGAAAATCTGAGACCTGTTTTTATTACAAAGAATATTTTAGATACTTCATGGTCTAAGATTGTTAAGGAGCAGCATATTCGTTTTGTGCTCAGGCAAGATAATATTGTTCTAACCGGAATTGGATTTAACCTTGCGGAAAAATTTTATTTGCTTCAAATGAAAAAACCTGTTGATGTTGTTTATACAATTGACGAAAATGACTGGAATGGCGAAACAACTCTTCAACTAAAAGTAATTGACATCCGGCTTTCAGAAAGTGTACTCAATTAAAAGAGTTACCAAATGAAATTTATTTACTACATCAGGTATTGGTTTTTTATTGGAACCAACTGGAATTTCGGGCTTGCGTTTTTTACAATTTACCATGAAATAAAAGGCGAAAAAAAATACAGGTTAAATACAATTCAGCTCGACAGGCTAAAAACAATTTCCATCAAGGGAGAAAATCTTAAACATTCTTCAATTTACCAAGGTTGCAATTATTATATACTTGAAAAGTGTTTTAACTACCTGCTAAGCATAAACGCAAATAAAAACATAGTTGATTTTGGCTGTGGCAAAGGGCGGGCAATGGTTGTGGCTGCCCACTATGGGTTTGATAATATCACCGGAATCGATTTTGCAAAATCTTTATGCAATGCAGCAGAACAAAATATTAAGAGTTGCAAACTGCTTTATCCATCTATAGAGTTTAAGATTATTTGTGATGATGTGGCTAACTACAAAATAAAAAATAGTACAAACGTCTTTTTCTTTTTTAATCCGTTTGATGAGGTAGTAATGCTAAAAGTCGTAAAAAATATTCTCGCGTCTCTTAAAGAAAAACTAAGGAAAGTTTATATAATGTATGTAAATCCCGTTCATAAAGAAATTTTTGAAAGCGCCGGTTTTGAAGAAGAATATTATGAACGAAAACTAAAATATATTGAGCTAAGCATTTTATCTAATGAGCCACGCAAAGAATAAAAAAAACCATTTTCAAAAAAAGGAAAATGGTTTTTAAATATCAGCTATAAAAAATTTATGCCATTATTATTTTACTCTTCTCTTTACCTTCCATCATTTCAACACTTCGGTTAATAAAATTTGTAAGGTCGTTCCCTTTTAATAAACCTTGTGAAAGCAACGCGAGGTCTGCTAAACTTCTAACCTGCTTTTCCTGCTTTTCTTTATTATCTTCTTTTAAAATTTGCTGATAAACTGGATGATTACCATTAACCGTTAAAGTAACTTCTTCAGGAAGGTTACCATAAAAGCTTCCCATTCCTCCTCCCCCATTCATTGCCATATCTTTCATTCTTCTCATAAATTCAGGGCGTGTTGCAATTACCGGTAGAGTTTCAGCAGATAAACCTTTCACTTCAACAGTTGTATGCAATTCAGGAATTTCAAAATGAAAAAGATCTTTCAGCTTTGATTCTTCGTCTTTGCTTAAAACACTTTCGCTATTTTCATTTTTATCAATCAGGTTCTCAGTAATATCTGCATCTACCCGTACAAACTGAACATCAGTCCACTTCATTTCCATATTATTGATAAATGCAGCATCCACAATAGTTTCAAGCTTTACAATTTTATAGTCTTTTTGTTGTGCCGCTTTTACGAAACTGTTTTGCTGCACGGGATCAGTTGTGTACAACATCACCAGCTTACCATCTTTATTTTTCTGCAAAGTTTCAGTTGCAGTCCTGTACTCCTCCAATTTATAAAACTTACCGCCATCAGCATCTTCAAACAAATTAAATTTATTTGCCTTCTCTAAAAATTTATCATCGGTTATCATTCCATATTTTACAAAGAGGCCAAGGCTTTCCCATTTTTCTTCATAAGATTTTCTGTCTTCTCTGAAAAGCTCATCCAATTTATCCGCAACTTTCTTAGTGATGTATGAACCGATTTTTTTTACATTCGGATCGCCTTGTAAATAACTTCTGCTTACATTCAACGGAATATCAGGGCTGTCAATAACTCCATGCAGCAACATTAAAAATTCAGGAACAATATCTTTCACTTCATCAGTAACAAATACCTGGTTGCTGTATAATTGTATTTTATCTTTTTGAATTTCAAA
>JBEPVC010000183.1:0-4833 GCA_041691235.1 Chitinophagaceae bacterium | reverse complement strand
GCACGTGTAGTTCTTGCCTGCTTGCGGCTAAGATGAAGGTTGCCATCTTTATCTTCTTTTTCAGCAACCATTACTTCTACTTCATCACCTACTTTTAAATTGGGAATATCACGAAACTCATTTAAACCAACAAGGCCGTCACTTTTAAAACCAATATTTATTACAACATCAGTTTTCGTCATGGCAACCACTGTTCCGGTTATCATTTCATTGTCATTAATCTGCTTGAAAGTTTTATCATAAACCTCATCATACTTTTCTCTTTCTGCTTTATCGTAAGAAGTTACATTTCTCTTGTCAACGCTCCAGTCAAAATCATCATGAGGAGTTGAAAGAGCTTCTTTCTGAATTTCAGTTTCGGTTTGCTGTGGCTCGGTAGCAGCTACTGTAGATTCTGTTTCAGGAAAATCCGGAAAATCAATTCCTTCAATACCACCTTGTGGTTTGTTTTCCATTGCCAGTTGCTGTTCACCTGAATTTGTTTCTTCTGTGTCCTTTGTATCCATTTTAATTTTGCAGGTAGATTTTTTGTTGCTGTATCACGAACTTTTCGCAATCCTGCCAATCAGCATTTAGTTAAATAAATTATATTGTTTAATTCTTCATTCCCAAAAGAATATTTTGGGAGTGCAAAGTTAAGATAAAATTGTGGGAATGTGAAGGAAATACGGTCTAAATAGGTGCAAAATTTTAAGTCAGAGTTGATGACTGAAAGGGCTTTCTCGAAAAGCTCACTGTGGCCCGATAACAAGTGTGATCGCAGGTATCACTATTTGAGATATCATTTTTTTCTTCAATTTGTAAAATTCATTTTCATCATAAAAATTGAAAATTGTAACGAGTACAGGAAAAGATTTTTTTCGTGAAATTCATTAGGAGATTTTGCCACAAACTGCGTCAAGGCAATTTGCTTATTGTTGCTTATGACTATATTGCAATTCGATTGCTGATAAATAATATCGATGAAAGGTTTAATCAAAAATTTACAACAAACACATATTGCAAAATCGATAGTTTATTTTTTTATTGGAATTATTAGTTATCCCGGGCTCGCCATCGTAAACAGTATAAAAATATCCGGTACAGAAAATTTTAAAAATCTTCCACGGAAAAATGTATTGTTTGTAAGTAATCATCAGACCTATTTTGCAGATGTAATTACATTCATACATATTTTTTGCGCAGTGAAATGGAGAAAGGAAAACAAGCTTGGTATTCCATATTATTTGTTAAATCCGTTTACACGTGTTTATTATGTAGCAGCTGCCGAAACAATGAAGAGCAGTTTTATAAGCCGCATTTTCAGATGGGCAGGCGCTATAACGGTCAAGCGTACATGGCGCTCTGAAGGACAGGAAGTAAGGCGCGGACTTGACCCCGGCGATACCAGGAAAATTGCAAAAGCGCTGGAGAATAATTGGGTGATAACATTTCCACAGGGAACTACAAAACCATTTGCACCCGGGAGAAGAGGAACTGCTTTTATAATTAAACACAGTAAACCTGTTGTGATACCTGTTGTGATAAGAGGCTTCTGGCGTGCCTTCAATAAGAAGGGACTAAAGTTTAAAAAGAGAGGAACGCTGTTGAGTGTATGTTTTAAAGAGCCACTTCAATTATCTTACGAAGAAAGTATTGATACAATTCTTGAAAAAGTTATGGATGCAATTGAACAAAGCAAAAAGTTTATGATGAAAAGCAAGCACCATTTAATTACTGCATTGGATAAATAATTACTGAATTGTTATTTTGCTATATTGTTGATCACAACAACTAACTAATTTATTTTCTTAGTTTTTTAGCTCGTAAAAAGAGCTTTCAATTCAAGTGCATCCATTGGTTTCATTTTTCCGCCAAGAATTAATCTTAATTGGCGGCGGCGCAGTGCACTTTCAAAGAGAAGTTTTTCATCGTCGGTTTCAGGTTCAAGCGTTGGTACAGGCTTCGGCTTACTATTAGAATCCAAAGCAACGAAAGTATAATAAGCTTCATTGCTTTTATACCTGTACTGTTGAATAACATCTTCGCCCCACACGTTCAAATGCACTTCCATGCTTGTGTTGAACGATCTTGTAACCTTTGCTTCAATATGCACAACGTTTCCAAGTTTTATCGGGTTGGTAAAAGAAATATTATCCACAGAAGCTGTTACTACCGGCGCATTGCAATGTTTCGTTCCGGAAATAGCTGCTGCAATATCCATCCAATACATCAGCCGGCCACCCATTAAATTTCCAAATATATTGGTATCATTTGGCAATACAATCTCAGTCATAACTGTCAAGCTCTCAGAAGTCTTTTTTATAATCATACATTTTTCGTGTAAAGATACCGCACAGCAACCGCAGCAGAAAATTTTGAAAATTTGTAAAGGTTTGTTGCTAAATTGATGGTTTCAAATTTATCTGGCCTAATACATTTGGATGAATAATTCCTCATCAAATATTCTCTCTGAAAATAATTTTGATATACCTCAACTACCTGCTGCCATAGACGAAGTAATTGAATAGCGTGAAAAGATAATTGATTATTCTAAAATCAGTAATAATCGCGGCGGATATTTTGCGGTATTGTATCACAAAGTAACCTGTAAGATTAAAGATTGTATTTCTAAAAAAGATTTTGAGGATTGTGCAAGAATGGAACATCTCGATGTCTTGTTTGCAAGCCGCTATCTTGATGCATACTATTCATGGGTTTCCGGTAAGAAAACAACAACATCATGGCAAATTGCATTTGAGACTGCAACAGAAAATAAATCACTTGTGCTGCAACATTTGCTTATTGGCATGAATGCACACATAAACCTGGATTTGGGAATTGCTGCAGCAAATGTAATGTCGGGATTCGCATTAGATGATATCCACAATGATTTTAATGCCATTAATAATATTTTAGCATCAATGATCGACAATGTAGAAAACTGTCTTACTAAAGTAAATCCTTTAATGAAGTTGCTGGATTTGAATTGGTATAACTTTGATGAAATGCTTGTGCAGTTTAGCATTGACAAAGCAAGAGACGGGGCATGGAATTTTGCAAAAGAAATAAGCGGGAAAACAGGGGATGATTTTAATGAATGCATTAATATAAGAGATCAGCAGATTGCGGAATTGGGCAAAATTATTATCCATCCAATCGGATTTCTATTAAAGACCATTGTAAAACTAATAAGGCTTTTTGAAAAAAAGAATGTTGTGAAGGTTATAGAATTTTTGGGAGAGTAAAAAGTTTATCCCACTAGTTTTTCATTTATTTATTTGGTGGTTAGTATTTGATTTTGGAATTTCGGCATCCGATTATGAATAATATTTCTTTTGAAGACACAAAGATTGCTTTTGAATATAAGACTAATAAAGAATTAAAGAAAGCCGCTTTTCTTTTTTCCTCAATGTCAAAATCCTGGCTGGTGAAGCTTGGAACCAAATTGACCCCATGGTTTATAAAAAATGGGTTACCGATAAATGGTTTAATAAGAAGAACAATTTTCAGCCAGTTTGTTGGCGGAGAAAGTTTACCTGAAACAAAAGATGTTATTGAAAAGCTCGCAAAATTTAATGTGCACGTAATTCTTGATTATGGAGTTGAAGGAAAAGAAGGCGAGGAAAATTTTAATCATGCAACGGATGAATTTATTAAAGTAATTGAATATGCTGCAACACAGCCGCATGTTCCATTCATAAGTATAAAGCTTACCGGCCTTGCAAGATTTTCCCTTTTGGAAAAACTGGATTCAATTTTAAGTTATGATGATGTATTGAATGGAAAGAGTGTTGCGGTTAAATTAAATGAAGATGAAAAAGAAGAATGGCAAAGAGTTGTTAACCGTCTTGATAGAATTTGTGAAACGGCAAGTAAGAGTGATACAGGTGTTTTAATTGATGCTGAAGAAACATGGATTCAAAATCCGGTTGACGCACTCACTATACAGATGATGCAAAAATTCAATCTGCAAAAACCTGTAGTATACAATACTGTTCAGTTATACAGGCACGATCGATTGCAATTTTTAAAAGACAGTCACAATGCATCTGTAAAAAATAATTATTTTTTGGCTGTAAAGCCTGTACGTGGAGCTTATATGGAAAAGGAGCGGAAACGTGCAATGTTTTTGAACTATGCATCACCCATTCAAAAAGATAAAGAGCATACAGATGCAGATTATAATGAAGCTTTAAAATTTTGCATAGAGCATATTACTAAAATTTTTGTAATAGTAGCTTCCCATAATGAAGAAAGCAATTTGTTGACAACAGAACTGATGCAACGGAGTGGCTTAGACGCAGCGACTAACCATATTTTATTTTCGCAACTGTATGGCATGAGTGATAATATTACATTCAATCTTGCTAAAGCGGGATTTAATGCAAGTAAATATTTGCCGTTTGGGCCCATAAAAGACGTAATTCCATATCTCATGAGAAGAGCGCAGGAAAATTCTTCAGTAAGCGGGCAAACAGGAAGAGAATTAGCATTGATAAAAAAAGAATTAAAAAGAAGATCGGGCTCATAGAATCATTTGTGGCCGTTCGCATAAGTAACTTTTGCACCGCTCATATAAAATATAATAACGGCATTATTCTAAAATTGATCTTTGAGATAATCGGCTTGTATGAACAGGTATCTTCTAATTGCTTTTCTTTTTATGTTTCCGTCTGCATTGCTTGCCCAGCATAGATCTTTGCACGCTGTTAAAATAAATCAATCCATAACAATAGACGGAAATCTTGATGATGCAGCCTGGCAAAACATTGAGCCTGCAACAGATTTTATTATGTCTTTTCCCTCGTTCGGCAAGCCTGCTGCTGAAAAAACAATTGTAAAAATTGCTTA
>JBEPVC010000182.1:0-4867 GCA_041691235.1 Chitinophagaceae bacterium | reverse complement strand
TGGCGAGGTAAGTGGGAGCACACGGGTTCGAACCGCGGACCCTCTGCTTGTAAGGCAGATGCTCTAAACCAACTGAGCTATGCTCCCTTGTAATTTGTTCCATAGGAATTCCTTTGGAAGGAGTGCAAATATAAGAGACGAATTGTATTCAAAAAAATTTATCGGAACTCAATTATGAGTTATTTGCGCTTTGTATGAGATCTAAAAATTCCACTTGTAACGTGCGGGTTTTATCTTTTGCATACCAGGTATGTAATTCTTTTTCAAAATCATTCCATGTTTTTCCAGCAGGAAATTTTTTCCAATTAATCAATAACTGCTGGGCAGGTTTTGGCCGCGGCCCCCACCTAAAGAGTTTATTATCTTTTGCGTCATGAGATATTAATATTGGGATGGACCTGCTCATGTCAGTAAGATTACTATTCATTAACTCCGGCTGTTCATCTCTTAAAACAATTTGTAAACTTACGTTTCCCTTGGCAACATTTTCCAATTTTGCTATCAGGGGTAAGGTTTGCGCACTATCACCACACCAGGCTTCAGTTAGCACTGTCCATTTTTGTGCTGATTCGATCTCTTTAATCGCATTAGATAGCAAGGGGTCTAATTCAATGGTTTTATTCAGCCGTTCCATTCTTTTCAAATTGAGCGCGGTAAACTCAACTAAAGAAGCAGCCTGATTATTTCCGGAAGTTTTACCATTTTGTACCAAATCTCTTAACCATAACATGAATTGGTTATAATCAAATACCTGCCCGCTATTTATTTGCATATAGTGTTAGTACTTTGTTAGCCTCGGTTATAAATTCAGCAGAACCGGTATATCCAATTATACCGTTTATAACTTCACCATTACTGTTAAAGAAAAGCATTGTCGGGTAGCCGGTAACGTTATACTTTAAGCCTATTGAAGGGCCTTCTCCCTCTTCCATATTCATTTTTAAAACAATAAAATTATTGTTGAGAAGAGAAACAACCTTGCTGTTGGAAAACGTTGTTTTATCAAGCCTTTTGCACCAATAACACCAATTTGTGTAAGCATCCAGCAATATCGGCTTGTTTTGATTTTTTGATTCCTGCACTGCCTCTGCAAAGCTTCCCTTAAAATATTTAATAGATACAGTGGGGGTATATTCTTTATGAGAGACTATAAATGAGCAAAAGATAAATAATAGACTTGCAACCGATAGTAAAAAAGTAATTTTTTTCATAAGCCCTGACAGGATTGGAATTTCAACTCTAAGAGATAATGTTTTCATATTTTTATTTATCGAAATTATATTTTTTCTATTGAGAAAAGATGTAATAGAATTATAAAACGTAAACCGGCGGTTTCCATTATGTAGTTTGTAAAAAATTGTGTTTAATATTTGAATGCCGTATCAAATTGATCCGGCAGAAGAAATAAAAAAGGGCTTCCCATAAAATGCTTATAAACTAAAAGCATCTCAGGGAAACCCTGTATGAAACAAGTTCTATCTCCAGTTACATTTTCAAAACCTTTCCACTACCTGCTGCTTTACTGGTAATATTCGAGGCATTTCCTTTATAATACACATTGCCGCTGCCGCTTATTTTAGCATCAATGCTGTTATTTGCATATACTTTTACATTTCCGCTACCACTTATTTTAGCATCAACATCATTACTGCTAATACTGCTGCAATCAATGTTACCGCTGCCGCTTATTGAAGCTGTAATATTATTTGTTTTGTTACTCTTCAAATCAATATTGCCACTTCCTGCTATTGATAACTCAAGATCTTTAAAAGATTCAAATCCCAATTTAATATTCCCTGAGCCGGATAGAGATATATCTGTTTTACTATCGTTGGTAAAAGCGCCCTCCCCATTTATATCGCCGCTGCCACTCAATTGCAACGAATTTATTTTAGTCATGGAAACATGCACAATCATTTTTGATTTTGATTGCAGGTTCACATTTTTTTTGGGCTTTATAGATAATTTTCCATCTTCTACTGAGGTTTCAATGTATGGGAGCAGGTTTTCATCAGCTTCTACTACTACACTTTTCGAATCTCCATAAGAAATTTGAACATCCATTGAACCATGTGAGGCTAACGATGTGAAATCGCTTACTGTACGGGTCTCTTTTTTTATTTGGCCGTTACCCTTGATAGTTTCCCACTTTTGTGCAAATGAATTCAGGCAGCAAAAGGAGAAAACGGCAATCAATAATTTTTTCATGATATAATATTTTATTTTTTGGGAGAAAATTGTGTAACGGATGAGTTTAATAAAAGTTACAGTAGTGTGAAAAATAATTTCTCTGCGTGGAAAGTGTAACTTTAATTATTGGTGCACATACACATTTTTTATTTGACTTTCCTTAGTAGCCTAGATGAATAAATTAATAAAATACCGGCGCTCTTCAATTTTTATATTTCTTATTGTTTCATGCATTTTTATATTGACAAAATGTATAAACAATGGGAATGACAAAACCTCCAAAGAAAATGTATCGGTTGCAAATGCTGACGATTTTAAACAATATGCCGGCTCAGAAAAATGTACTTCCTGCCATAAAAACATTTATGATGATAATATTCACACCGCTCATTATTTCAGCACCCGGCCCGCCGAAGAAAAATATATTAAGGGGAGTTTTAACCCTGATAAAAATACATTTGTTTATGATCCCAGTGTAACCATGAGAATGGAAAAGAGAGACAGCGGCCTCTACCAGGTTTTGTACTACAATGGTGTTGAAAGAAAAGCTTTACGTTTTGATATTGCAGTGGGCTCAGGCGCAAAGGGGCAATCATTTATTTCATGGAATGATAACCGGCTAACTCAATTGCCTGTATCATACTTTACCGTAGCGGCAGAGTGGGCTAACAGCCCGGGTTTCCCACATAAAGTTTTACTCGGCCGGCCCATAACTTCCCGTTGTCTTGAATGTCATTCCACCTATGCTTATAAAACATCTGCGCCCGCAAAAGAGCCTGAGGAATTTGATCGCAAAAAAATAATTTATGGCGTGGATTGCGAAAAATGCCATGGCCCCGCTGAAAAGCATGTTGAATTTCAAACGCAAAATCCGAAAGAAATAACCGGTAAATTTATTATCAATCCCGGTCGTTTGACAAGACAACAAAACCTGGAGCTATGTGCTTTATGCCATGGAGGAAGATTAGAGAAAACTAAGCCTTCTTTTTCGTTTGCTGCAGGTGATAAGTTAGCTGATTATTTTTTAACTGATACAGTTACCAATGCATCTGTTGATAGTGGTTTTGTAGATGTACATGGAAATCAATACGGAATGTTGAAAGCAAGCAAATGTTTTAGAATGACCGCAACATTAACTTGTGTTACCTGTCATGATCCACATAAAAATGAAAGAGGAAACATAGCTTTATTTTCGCAAAGATGTGTTAGTTGCCATAATAATGTGCATGATAATTTTACCAAAATAAATAATACACCTGTTGCATCAATAAGTAACAATTGTATTGATTGCCATATGCCGGCACAGCCTTCAAAATCTATTACACTTTTATTGCCTGGTCATGAAGCTGCTACTGCTGCATTAATACGGACGCATTTTATTACTGTTTATCCTGACCCAACAAAAAAATTTATGAATGATAAGAATAAATCCCATCCGAAAAAATAACAAGAAAATATATTTAGTGAATTTTGTAAAATGAAAACGAAAATAAAGCCCACTGCAAATGACCCGCTCATTAAAGAGCTTGTTGATCTTTTATCAAAGGGAAATGCGCATGCATCTCTTGACGAGGTGTTAAAAGATTTTCCATTTGCATTATTAGGCGAAAAGCCGGGGAAGCTTCCTTACAGTATTTGGCAACTTGCTGAGCACATTCGCATAGCACAATGGGACATTCTTGAATTCTCGGGTAATGCAAAACATGTATCACCAAAATGGCCTGAGGGCTATTGGGTATCCGAAGCCTCTCCTAAGTCAAAAGCTGAATGGGAAAATTGCATAAAACAAATTGTGAAGGATAGAAATGCATTTATAGATTTAATTAAAGAAGCTGGAAGCAACATTGATGAACCTTTTAAATATGGCAACGGGCAGAGTCTTCTCAGGGAAGCATTAGTGCTGGCGGATCATAACAGGTATCATACCGCAGAGATTATTGTTATAAGAAGATTATTGAAGGCGTGGAAATAATAATTTGAATAATCATAACCAATAAATTCTTTTTCAATAATTATAACAATTTATCAGAGATTAAATTTTGTTTTTCTGAACCAACTCATAAAGCACATGCTTGAAATTAAACCGATCTGCGAAAACTGTGGAAAGCTGCTTCCAAATAATAGTGACGAAGCAATGATCTGTACATTTGAATGCACATTTTGCACAGAATGTGTGAATGAGATTTTATTTAATGTTTGTCCTAACTGCGGCGGTGGTTTTGAAAAACGTGCGGCGCGCCCTGCAAAACTTTTAAAAAAATACCCGGTCAGCCTTACACAATATTTGAAGCCAATTAATAAAGACGAATTCAAAGTGCTTCTTGAAGAATACCAAGATATTCCGCCAAATGGGAGATAGCTTTTACTTTACCGCTCAGACTTAATTGTATTGGTATCCCTTTACTTTCATTTTCAATTTATAAATAGATGTCGATGCAGTTATGAATAAAATGTCTTTATTTTTTCCTCCAAATGTAACATTCGACGTCCATTCGGCTGATACATCAATGTGTTCAATCATCTTTCCTTCCGGGTTATAAACGGTAATTCCTTTGCCTGTAAGATAAACATTACCCTTTTTATCAATCGTCATACCGTCCGAACCCTGGTTTACAAAGAGAATTTGATTGCTAAGTGTACCATCTTTATTAATTGAATATTTATACGTTTTGTTCGC
>JBEPVC010000181.1:0-4902 GCA_041691235.1 Chitinophagaceae bacterium | reverse complement strand
TCAGGCGACGACGTTAGTATAATTACCTACGGCATGGGTGTAATATGGGCAGAAGAATATGCCGATCATCATCCTGAAATTTCCATTGATATTCTTGATTTGCGAACATTGCTGCCACTTGATTTTAAAGCCATAAGAACTGCGGTTCATAACACAGGGAAAGCATTGGTGTTTCACGAAGATACCCTTACCGGCGGCATTGGTGGTGAAGTAGCAGCATGGATAGCGCAAAACTGTTTTGAGTTTTTAGATGCGCCTGTAATGCGCTGCGCATCGCTTGATACAGCCGTTCCTTTTAATGTTGAATTGGAAAAGAATTTTTTGGCAAAGGCAAGGCTGCATGAAGCAATACAGAAATTATTAAATTATTAACGTCTTTACGGGAAATGAAATCGGATGGAATCTATAATTCCGTTCTGGTTACCACTTACATAAAAACCGGTGCTTTCATATTCCGATAATTTTATTTTTAAGAAAAGATCATTTGCAGCACATTGAATTTTTCGATATAAAACATTTTGAAGACAACTACCACAGGGTACAGCCCTCTGAAGAACTGTGTGATTTTATTGATTTTTTTTGGGAGACAAAGTTTGATGATTTGCTCCGGCAATATCCCGATGGTTTTTCGGACACTTTGTTCCCCAATATCGGTTATACTTATCTCATTAATTTAGGTACGCCTTATATTATGCAGGTAGATGAAGAAAGTTTTGAAATGAAAGGCGATGGATTTTTGCCGCGGCATAAGTCGATAGAATGTCATCACAAGCAAGGCAATAGGCTTTTCGGAATAAAGTTTAAAGTTTCTCCCGTAATATTTGAAAAGAAAATAAATTTCTCAGAATACAGGGAATATATTTTCCCGTTAACTTATCTCCTTGATCAATCAATAATTAATAAAATAAAGAAGGCTGCTGATTTTGACGAGCGCGTAAATATTTTATCTGCTTACTACAAAAACATTTTATTTCAATATCCAGGTTCGTTGCGGCCCATTAAAATTGTAACAGAAATATTACAACATTGCAATGCAACCAATAATTTTAAAACATCCATTCAGGAATTCGCTGAGCGTTATAATATTTCTACGCGTACCCTTCAGCGTTACTTTGAAACAACAACCAGCATCAGCAGTAAGCAAGCTTTGCAAATATTACGCATCAGGAAAGCAACTCAGCATCTTGCTACTACTCCGGCCGATTTTCATTTTTCATTATATGGATATTATGACCGCAGTCACTTTTATAAACATCTGAAAAAATTTCTACAAAAGGATACGCTGAAAAGTTTGCAGCCGCATTTAAAATTGCTGGAAGGTTTACAATTAAGTAAATAAAAATAATCTTAATTAATTTCCTGCCCGTTGCCTCTCCTCTTCTGATCCCGTAGTTCTTCTTCTTGCACCCTGCACAGTTTTTTTGCCAAACCTATAAGTAAAAGTAAGCGTGCCTACGCGGCTTTCACGAAACGCGTGCCACTTCTCAATGTATTTGCCCGTATAGGTAATTACTGCTTTTGGTAAATTAGTCCAGAATATATCGGTGACGTTTAGACGCAATGTGCCTTTGCTCTTCAGGATACTTTTTTGAATCCCGGAAGACAATGCCCATTGGGGTTTTGCAACCATATATCCATCGCGGCCACCGGAATTATAACTGGCATTCAATTCGGCAGTCCATCCTTTTTTAAAAGTGAAAGTATTATCCGTTTTAATTTCAGCACCGGGGGATCCGCTATTTAAAAGGCTTCCGGCCAGGTTTCCTTTAAACTGGTTATAGAAAAAAACAAAATTGTTGGTGATGTTCCACCATTTAAAAATATTTACAGGTGCAGAGACTGTGAAGCCATAGTAATCGAGAGATTGAAGATTTATAGGAATTTCAACAGTAATGTTTGAATCAGCGAAATGGCTGTTTGGAAATACGTCTTTAAATTTTGCAATAGCGATATTCTGTGGATCTTTTGTGTGGCTATAATTAAATGCGAAATTCAGATTCTTTACTGTATAATTCAATTCATACGACCATGTGAGTTGTGGCAGTAAGCTTGTATTACCTGTATTGTATGTACTCACATCTATTAAGAATAAAAACGGATTCAAGAGACTGTAATTGGGGCGATCAATACGGCGGCTAACAGAAACCCCAATAGTTTGATCAGGTGTTAGCTTATAATTAAAAAATGCACTCGGAAACAGCTGGAAGTAACTGGAATCGAAATCCAGATCGCCTTTTACCTGGTGAGTTTTAAGCTTAGTTTGCTCACCTCGTAAACCAAACTGGATATTGAATTTTTTGAATTCCCTGCTAACATTTATATAACCCGCAGTATTATATTCTTCATAAAAAAAATGATTTGTTTTTGTTGTATCATTTACCGGCGCGCCACTGCTTACATCAAAAAATTTTGCATCATTGTCGGAAGAAACATCACTTGTTTTAAAACCTGTTTCTAATTTTATTCCATTTTTAAAAGGATTTACGTAGTCAACTTTTCCAGTTTTAAGTGTAAGTTTTCCGTGCTGGTTTCCATCAAGAATGTATGGAGATTGAAGCGAAGCACCATCCAGATTATAATAATCGGTGGCATTATGAGTTAACGCGTTAGAATGATAAACCCCATAATCAATATCTGCAGTTAACTCTCTTCCTGTGCTATCAAAAGTATGTTTGAAATTAATGTTTGCAACAGTATTGTCAGCGCCTGAAGTACTGTTTTCATGAGTTTTAAAAGTATATGTTGGTTGTTTCTGGTTATCAATAACGGTTGAATTATTTGTATTCAAGCTGCGGTAATCAATAAACGTGCTGTTTACTACAAAACCAATGATTGTCTTCTTGCTGGGAAAGAAGTCCGCACCTAAGCGGGCCACATGAAAATTTAAAGGAAATGTTGTGTAGTTGTCTTTTTTATCTTCTCCATCAAATACCCCATTTGTATAAAAATTGCGATCGAGAATTAGATGATTAAGGCCTTTGCGGTATGCATAATTATAATTGCCAAATACATTTACTTTTTTATTGCGGTAATTAAAGGTCATTCCGGTATTTGCTTTGGAATATATGCCTTGGCCGTATCCTGCATTAAAGCTACCGTTGATGCCTAAACGCTGATCTTTTTTCATATGAATGTCAATAATGCCGGAATTACCAGCCGCATCGTATTTTGCAGAAGGGTTTGTAATTATATCAATCCTGTCAATTGCCTCAGAGGGTAAACCTTTCAGGTAATTGGCTAAGTCGGTTCCTGCCATCGGTGTATTTTTCCCGTCAATCATTATAATAACTCCCTGTTTACCGCGCAAGCTGATTGCGTCATTCTGGTCAATGTTTACACCCGGCGAACGTTCCAGCACATCCATTGCAGAGCTACCGGCACTTATAATACTGTTATCAACATTTACAACTATGCGATCCGATAATTTTTGAATGAAAGGCTTTTTAGCTGCTACAACTACTTCTTTTAAGTTTCCTGTTTTTTTAATCATGGCAAGTTCGGGCACAGTTATAGATGCTTGTTTATCTGATAAGCTGAAAACTCCCGAAAATTTAGGTGAATAATCTACAACCGTTGCTTTTATAAGATAATTACCAAATGCAATTTGCTCAAAATCGGCGAGACCATTT
This sequence comes from Chitinophagaceae bacterium, assembly GCA_041691235.1. GTDB lineage: Bacteria > Bacteroidota > Bacteroidia > Chitinophagales > Chitinophagaceae > Ginsengibacter. The sequence goes on along the minus strand of JBEPVC010000181.1, from coordinate 1,273 downwards.
TTATCGCTTAATGTAACTTTAGCCAAAGTAGAATCTTTGCTTCGTAATAATTCTATCGTTGCATTTTCAATTGCTTTTTGGTTTTCATCTTTTATTTGTATTGATATACTGCCGGTATTGGCAACCTGGGCATTTACTTTTGCAAAACAAAAAAATAAGATAAGGGAAGCTAAAGCCTTTTTCATGCAAATGATTTGATGCAAGATGGAAATAAACGAGATCATTTTTGATGCTTAGATTATTAAAAGCAAAAGTTAACCTATGAGTGGATGAAACGGGAAATGCTGTTGTCGTAATTTTACATCAATTGTTCATTAAAACTTTTCAACATTATTTTTTGAAACTATACTTTGTAATTTTCATACATTTAAAATTCAATTTTCCCTATGATTTCTAAAATCTTTTGCTTCTTGCTGGTATTTTTAAACACTTTTTATTTTTCATTTTCCCAGCCGGCAATTCAATCATTGTATAATCCACGTGATTTATTCAATCAAAATTTTTATAAAAAAAATGGTAATGGATTTCGATCTGCAGATGGAGCGCCAGGTTTAAAGTATTGGCAGAACAGGGCGGATTATTTTCTTGATGCCGCAATAGATACTGTGAAAAATGATCTTACCTGCCTTGAAAGTATTAACTATACTAATAACAGCCCTGACTCTTTAGAATCTTTATGGCTTCAGCTTGATCAAAATACGTATCAGGAAAATGCGAGATCAAATTTTTATTCAGCCTTTAGCACCAATGAACACACAGAAGGATTTCAATTTGAAAGTGTAACTATTGCTTATAAAGGAAAAACAATTAAAGCAGATTACATAATTAATGATACCAGGATGCAACTGCGTTTACCGTATGCGTTAGTATCAAAATCAAAAATTACTATCAGTATTAAGTACCATTATAATATACCCGGTGACTTTGGCGGACGCACAGATTATTATTCTACGAAAAACGGCAAGATTTATGAAATAGCTCAATGGTATCCGCGCATGTGTGTGTATGATGACATGGAGGGCTGGAGCACTTTGCCGTATTTAGGAAGTGGAGAGTTTTATTGTGAATACGGAGATTTTGATTACAAGATAACCGTGCCAAACGATATGATTGTTGCCGGAAGTGGTGAACTGCAGAATGAAAAAGATGTGCTATCTGTTCAGCAAATGCAACGGCTTTCATTAGCAAAGAAAAGTGACTCCACTATTATGATTCGAACTGTGGATGAAGTTAACCACATCGTTGCTCATCCGCTTAGTAATGGAACGAAGAC
>JBEPVC010000180.1:0-4912 GCA_041691235.1 Chitinophagaceae bacterium | reverse complement strand
GAAAATTCAACGTCAAATTGTTTTGGAAACACATGGTATAGCGTATCTGAAGATCATACTCCCGGCGATATAAATGGTTACATGATGGTAATAAATGCATCATTTAATCCCGGTGATTTTTATGTTCAAAAAGTTGATGGACTTTGTGCGAATACAACTTATGAATTTGCCGCATGGATTTTAAACGTCCTGAACTTTAGCGCATGCCCGCCTCCTCAATCTGCAATTAGTCCGAATGTCACTTTTAATATTGAAACTACTTCAGGCACAATATTGCAAACTTATAACACAGGAGATATTCCACGTGGTTCTGCAACCTGGAAGCAATACGGATTATTTTTTAAGACGCCTGCGGGTGTAACATCTGTTGTTATAAGAATGACTAATAATGCACCCGGCGGTTGTGGAAATGATCTTTTGTTAGACGATATTACTTTCCGGCCTTGTGGGCCATTGGTAACAGTAAGCATTAATGATACTGCACAATCGGTGGATGTTTGCAAAGGCAATGCTTCGTCTTTTACATTTACGAGTAATGTCTCCAGCGGTTATGATAACCCGGTATTTCAATGGCAGTCCAGTACTGATTCGGGAATTACGTGGAAAGATATTCCCGGGGCCAATACAACAACTTATTTAAGATTAGCTAATAATACTTCCGGCGTTTATCAATACAGGTTAGCAGTTGCGCAACAAACTAATATTTCTGTTCCATCGTGCAGAGTTGTATCTAACGTTGTTACCGTAAGCGTAAATCCTATACCGGTGCCTGCGGCAACCAACACAGGCCCTGGTTGTACAGGCAAACCGCTTACGTTAAAAGCGCTGCAAGGAAATATCTTTTCATGGACCGGACCTAATGGATTTGAAAGTGATGAACAAAACCCTGTTATACAAAGTGCGGCATTAAATAATACCGGGAGGTATTATTTAAAAGTTATTTCCGATAAAGGATGTGTAAATACAGATTCAACAGATGTAATGGTAAATACAAGCCCGACTGTGATTGCCGGCGGAAATGCGGAAATTTGTGAGGGAAAAAGCACCCAGCTATTTTCAGCCGGAAACAATATACTTTTTTATACATGGAATCCTCCTATATCTCTTTCAGATAATCATATTGCCAATCCCGTGGCGACTCCATCACAAACAACTTTATACATTGTTACTGCAAGTAATAATTTTTGTAGTAATGAGGATTCGGTAAGGATAATTGTAAATGAGAAACCAACCGCAGATGCAGGTCCTGACAAAACTATTATTCGCGGACAGTCTGCCGTTTTAAACGGTGTAGCAGGGGTAAAAAATTATACATTTTCGTGGAGTCCTAATCAGTACATATCTTCCGCATCACAACTAAATCCTGTTGTAAATCCACCATCAGGTATAATGTCATACGTTTTAAATGTGTTATCAAGAATAGGTTGTGGCTCCGCAACAGACACGGTATTTGTAAAAGTATACAACGATTTGTATATACCAAATGCGTTTACACCTAACGGTGATGGAAAAAATGATACATGGAATATAGAAACATTAGAAGCATATCCAAATGCAGTAGTTAAAGTTTTCAACAGGTATGGCGAATTAGTTTATTTCAATCATGGAAGAAAAATGCAATGGGATGGGAAGTATAAAGGGATACTGCAAACATCGGGTGTGTATGTGTATATTATTGATTTGAAAAACGGAACAAAGCCTATCAAAGGAACTATAACAATAGTGCTATGAAAAATATGGGAAGCCGCAATAAAATTTTATAATCACCTGGTAATTTCATGAAGCCGGTGCATGGATTCTTTAAGTGGCTCATACAAATTTTTAAATATCTTATAATATTTTTCGTACAGACTATGATTATTCTCATCAGGTTTTATAGTAATTTTTTTATTTGGCTGTAAGGAAGAATATTTTTTTATAATGCCTTTGCTTTTCATGTAAAGCAATGCAGCACCTGTTGAGGAAGCATCCTCACTTTGCATAAGACAAATATTCTTTCCTGTAATATCGGCAAGAGTCTGCATCCATATTTTTGAATGTACAAAGCCCCCGCTGACATTCAATTGCTTTACCGGTGCAGTAGATTCTTCTATAATTTCTAAAACAGTATTTAATGAATAACAGATTCCTTCGATCGCTGCTCTTAAAAAATGTGCATTTGTATGAAAAGATCTGATGCCGAAAAATACTCCGCTTGATTTTTCGTCCCACACAGGTGCGCGCTCACCTTTGAGATAAGGTAAAAATAATAATCCTTCACATCCGGCCGGTATTGTTTCAAGCGATTTAAAAAAGCTCGTATAATCTTTTTCAGATGGCTTATTATTTTTTAAAAAAGTGTTGAACAACCATGGCACTACATTTCCTCCATTATTAGTTGGGCCTCCGCATATAAAAGTTTTATCATCGAGTATATAATTAAAAACCATTGCACCGAAATTATAAACAGGCTTAGCGTTAGCAATTCTCACTGCCCCGCTGGTTCCAATTGTAAGTGCGGCTGTGCCGGCATCAATTGCATAGCTCCCGATATTAGCCAGGCATCCATCGCTTGCGCCTATGCAAAAGATGGTGTTAGTATTAATACCTAAAAGCTTCGCTGGAGATGGTCGTACATCATTTCTTGTATAAGTTGTTGAAACAATTTCTGAAAGCTGTGCTGAAGAAATACCGCATAGCTCTAAAGAAGTTTCGTTCCAATTATGTGTTTCAATATTAAACAAACCTGTTGCTGAAGCGATTGAATAATCTATTTGGCATTCATTAAATAATTTATGCCAGATAAATTCTTTAATTGAAATAAACTTAAAAGCCGTTTTAAAAATTTTTGGCTCATTTTTTTTAAGCCATGCAATTTTACATAATGATGACATCGAATGAATAGGCGTTCCCGTTTTTTTATACAGATCTTCTGCTTCCTTTGATTCTCTTATTTCTTCTGCAATTTTTTCACTTCTAGTATCTGCCCAGGTTATAAGGCGGCTAACAGGCTTTTGTTTTTTGTCAATTACGATAACACCATGCATGGCACTGCTAAGACTAACGGCAAAGGGTACATGCTTTAATTTCCTGCTGATTTCCCTCATGCATTTTACGAAAGATTTCCAGATAATTTCCGGGTCTTGTTCAGAATATCCGGGCTTTGGACTTTCGGTTGCGTAAAAAAATTGCGAGACCGCAATTACTGCCCCTTTGTTATTGATTGTAACTGCTTTCACACTTCCCGTGCCAATATCCACTCCGGTTACGTATTGCTGCATAATTATTAAAATCGAATTAAACGAATGCCATAAAAGTACACGTTCAATTTCAACTCAGGTTCTTAATGTTTTTTTTAAAATAATCATTTATGTTTAAATTGAGCCTTCAAGATTGCATTCAGCTTCACAAACCCAATTCCATGGAAAGGAAAATCGTAAGCCAACCAATAATAAAGATCTGCGGGTTAAGGAATTCAACAAATGTTGCTGCACGTAATTTTATTTTCTTTTATAAATTTCATAAATAATCATGAAAAAATATTTTGCGATTTTAATTGCTTTTGGCTTTATAACAACTAACGGTTATACTCAATCAACCGGGTGGGTATATTTATTTGACGGCAAAACACTCAATGGATGGAAGCGTCTTGCTGGAACAGCGGAATATTCTGTAGAAAACGGAATGATTGTAGGAACAACTGTTTTACATTCAGGCAATACTTTTTTAGCAACAGAAAAAGAATATGGAAATTTTATTCTTGAGCTGGATGTAAAAATTGAAAGTGTAAACGGCAATTCAGGAATACAAACGAGAAGCCATTACGATCCTTCGGGCCACAATGGTAAAGGCCTGGTTTATGGAAGACAGGTTGAAGTAGATCCATCTTCACGTAAATGGAGTGGCGGAATTTATGATGAAGGAAGAAGGGAATGGCTGTACCCGCTTGCTTTAAACACCACGGCGCAGAATGCTTTCAAATCAAATAAATTCAATCATTACAAAATTGAATGTATCGGCAATGAAATGAAAACATGGCTCAATGGCGTACCCGCTGCATATTTGGTTGATACAATAGATAACAAAGGTTTTATAGCATTGCAGGTTCATCAAATCAGTGACTCAACTGAAGTGGGGAAGAAAATTTATTTTAAAAATATGCGGATTAAAACTTCAAGCTTGCAATCATCACCGTTTCCGGCAGGAGTATATGTGGTAAATTTTGTTCCGAATACATTAACTTCTTATGAGAAACAAAACGGATGGAAATTATTATTTGATGGCAAAACTTCTAACGGTTGGATAGGTGCTTATAAAAAAACATTTCCGGAAAAAGATTGGGTGGTAAAAGATGGTACTCTTACGGTTCTTGAATCTGGTGGCGAACAAGGTGGACAAGGTGGTGATATAGTAACCACAGATGAATACAAAGCTTTTGATCTTTCTTTTGAATTTAAATTAACACCGGGGGCAAACAGCGGTGTAAAATATTTTGTTACACTCTCTGAACATAATACCGGCTCTGCAATTGGCCTGGAATACCAGGTGTTAGATGATTCCTTGCATCCTGATGCAAAGCTCGGGCGAAATGGAGACCGCACTTTGGCATCATTGTATGATTTGATTCCTTCAAACAAACAAAAACGTTTTATTCGCCCTATAGGAGAATGGAATATTGGGAGAATTATTGTGTATCCTGATAACAAAGTTGAGCATTATCTTAATGGAATAAAAGTGCTGGAATATGTAAGAGGCTCAAAAGAATATCGTGATCTTGTTGCAATAAGTAAATATAAAATTTGGAAAGATTTTGGTGAAGCGCCGAAGGGACATATTCTTTTGCAGGATCATGGTAATACCGCAAGTTTCAGAAGCATTAAAATAAAAAATTTGTGATGAAACAATCAGTAACCAATGTCTCAATGCGAATTAA
>JBEPVC010000179.1:0-4928 GCA_041691235.1 Chitinophagaceae bacterium | reverse complement strand
ATTATTATTAGTGCTGCCATCATTTAAAGCGATAAACTGGTTGTTTCTAAAAGTACGTACCCAACCCATAACTATTATGGTGCTATTTACCATATCGCTGTTCAAAACTTTGCTTATTCGTATTCTATCGTTAAACATTTTTAATAAATTGTTGCAAATATAAAGGAACAGTATAGAGTTCTAAGCATAAAATGGCCAGTTAATGTAGCATAAAAAACAATTCGTTAGTGAACAAAATTTGCCTTAAAAGATTGTAGTATCTTATATAAAAATGATAAATATTTTTCTTTTTTTGCAAAATTGATGTATTATTGCACTAGAAAGCTGGCTAGCTCCATTGCTACGGTCTCATCGGTATTAACAGAATCCATTCCATATAAATCATCAAAATTTAGAGTTTCACAATCAAGCTTGTTTTGACTATTAATCTACACGCCCTTTTATGTATGACATTTTACAGCTGAACGATATGCTCGTTCCGGAGTTGCTGGATATAGCGGAGCAACAAAGCATTTCCAATGCAAAAAATTTAGAAAAACAGGAATTAATTTATAAGATTCTTGATAAACAAACAATAATGAACAATAGTGAAAAAAAAGATGGTGCGGTTGAAAAGCCAAAGCGCAAGCGAATAATTAAACCAGCGGCTACCGAAGACAAACCAGATGCAAATATTCCCGAAGAGGACACAAAAGATATAAAGCTTAAGAAGACTGAGGAAAAGAAAAGGCCTCTAAAAAAACATAAGGAGGAAGAAGATGAAGAAATCGATAATCAAAAACCAAAAGCAGAGATAGAACTTTCAGACCCAAAATCCATAGCACCCTCTCTGGTTGAACTATTAAATGATGATGATGAAGAACAAGTTTCTGAGCCACCAGTTAATAACGACTTTCAAACCCAACAAAAACCTTATCCGCATAAGAAGGAAGCTGCTTTCAATATAGAATTTGACGGAGTTATTTTAGCAGAAGGCGTTTTAGAAATGATGCCTGATGGCTATGGCTTTTTAAGAAGCAGTGACTATAATTATCTTTCCTCTCCTGACGATGTATATGTTTCACCTTCCCAAATAAAATTATTTGGTTTAAAAACGGGCGATACGGTTTACGGATCTGTCCGGCCACCAAAAGAGGGTGAAAAATATTTTGCCTTATTGAAAGTGGAAACTATTAATGGTAAAGGGCCGGATGAAGTGCGAGACAGAGTGCCGTTCGATTACCTTACTCCGCTTTTCCCTTTTGAAAAATTAGATTTGTTTTTAACACCTGGTAATCTTTCAACAAGGATTATTGATTTGTTTACTCCGATTGGAAAAGGACAACGAGGTCTTATTGTTGCCCAGCCCAAAACCGGTAAAACCATGCTGTTAAAAGAAATAGCCAATGCAATTGCCGCCAATCATCCGGAATGTTACTTAATGATAGTATTGGTAGATGAAAGGCCGGAAGAGGTAACCGATATGGAGCGTAGCGTGAAGGCGGAAGTAATTGCTTCTACATTTGATGAGCCTGCGGAGAAGCATGTGAAAGTAAGTACGATGGCTTTGCAAAAAGCAAAACGACTGGTAGAATGCGGACATGATGTGGTGATCTTATTGGATAGTATTACCCGTTTAGCTCGCGCACATAATACAGTAGCACCAGCAAGTGGCAAAGTTTTATCTGGAGGTGTTGAAGCAAATGCAATGCAAAAACCTAAACAATTTTTTGGAGCAGCAAGAAAAATAGAACACGGAGGATCGCTTACGATTATTGCTACAGCATTAGTTGATACAGGAAGTAAAATGGACGAGGTTATTTTTGAAGAATTTAAAGGAACAGGAAACATGGAGCTTCAGCTAGATCGCAGGTTGTCAAATAGAAGAATTTTCCCTGCTATCGATATAGTTGCATCATCCACAAGACGCGATGATTTATTGCTTGATAAAGACACATTGCAACGTATGTGGGTTTTAAGAAACCATATGGCCGATATGAATCCTGAAGAAGCAATTAATTTATTGATGAAGAACATGAAAGGAACAAAAGATAATATTGAGTTTCTTACGTCAATGAATGGATAATTATCTAAAAAATATTTTAATAAAGGAAACCACTGTTGTTACAGTGGTTTTTTGTTCCCGCAAAATAATATCTTGCTTCAATGGCTGTTGAACAAATTGATATTGAAAAGTTTTTGCAACTCTCGCAAGAATGTTTTGTGTTTGATGTGAGAAGTCCCGAAGAATATTTGCATGCTCATATACCCCAGGCTAAATCATTGCCATTATTTACAGATGAACAAAGAAAGATTATTGGAACTGCATACAAGCAGCAAAGCAGGCAAGTAGCTGTAAAAAAAGGATTAGAATTTTTTTCCGAGAGAATGAGAATTATTCCGCCTGAAGTGGAAGAAATAATTAACGTAAACAAAGGGAAAAATAATAACAAGGTATTGGTGCATTGCTGGCGCGGAGGCATGAGAAGTGGTGCCGTTGGCTGGTTACTTGATTTGTATGGCTTTAAAGTTTACACTCTCAAAGGCGGATACAAGTCTTTTAGAAAATGGGCACTTGATCAATTTACTAAAGAATATAAAATCAAAATTCTTGGAGGATTTACGGGCTCAGGAAAAACGGATGTGCTAAATGAAATGCATCGAAAAGGAAAAAGCGTAATCGATCTTGAAAACTTAGCAAATCATAAAGGGTCTGCGTTCGGTTCGTTGGGAGAAAGAGCTCAACCCGGCCAGGAACTATTTGAAAATCTTCTTGCATTAGAATTATTTAAAAATAAAAAAAATGATCAGGGTAAAGATGAAATCTGGATGGAAGATGAAAGCCGGCACATTGGATCATTAGGTCTTCCGGGAACGCTATGGGATCAAATGCGAAAAAGTCCTGTTTATTTTTTAGAAATTCCTTTTAAGGAGAGATTAGAATACATTGTTTCCACCTACGGGAAATTTGACAAAAAAATGCTCGTGACTTCAATAATGAAAATTCAAAAAAAGCTCGGGGGCCTTGAAACAAAAAACGCAATAAATTTTTTATTAGAGGATAATATTGAAGAAAGCTTCTCCATTTTACTTCGTTACTACGATAAGCAGTACAACAATAGCTTGCAGAAAAGAGAAAATATTGAAGAGGTATTGAATAAAATACCCTGTAAAACCGTTGATATAAATAACGGTAAAATATTTTTCAGCGGGGAAGTTCGCGCTGATGACTAAACAAATCCTTTGATGAAACCTTTATTTGTAATTTTTCTTTTTCCCCTACAGCTCTTTGCACAAGATATAACCGGCGTGTGGACGGGTACGTTATATAATGATACAACGAAGCAATATATAAAATATGAGTTGGCAATAAGCGAATATAACGGCAAACTTAGCGGCTATTCACACACAATTTTTGTGATTGATAGTGTTGAAAATATCGGCTTAAAATCGGTAAAAGTTAAGCCTGAAGGAGAAGATTTTATTGTGACGGATGAAAAGCTTATATACAATAATTATCCCGAGCCACCGGCAAAAGGCGTAAAGCAATTTAGCAGGCTATTCTTATCGCAAAAAGACAGTGCTATGATTTTAAGCGGTTCATGGGAAACAAACCGAACGCGAGAGTACTCAAGGCTTACGGGCAATATCTTTCTTCAAAAGAAAAAAAACATAAGAGAATCTTTGATACTTGCAAAGCTTGACAACTTAGGCCTCACGCATTCCCTTTCTTTTATTTCTTCCACTCCGGCCATTGCGCAAGATTTTACTATTGTATACAAAGTGCAACTAGTATCAAATAAGCAAAATGCAGCGGCATTAGATGAGAACGGATCAAATAATTTTACTTCTCCAAAAACAGAGGAAAAATCATTTCAGCAAAAAATAAATTCGGAAGGAACAGAAAAGCAGATTGCAGTTGATCAACAAAACGAAACAGCAAAAAATCCCGCTGAACAAACAAACAGAAAGCGTGTTGAGCAAAATCCTGGTGGAAACACCAACACAACTCAAAATTTATATCCGCCAAAGATTGATAGTACGAGATCAATAAAAATTACTGCGTCAACTCAATCTGAAAAAAATTCAATAATTGTAGCAAATCAAATTGCGAAATCAGACAATAAGGCTGGCCAAAATTCTGCTACGCTCAAAAAGGATGAACCGAAAAATACAATTCCGGAAAAAGATCTTAAGACCGAAAGTCAAAAGAATATTTCGGCTATAGTTTCAAATCAGCAAAATAGTGACAGTAGTAAAGTTCAGAAAGGCTCTAAGACTGCAAAACCGGCAAATGATTTGGCAATCGCCAACAATCAAAAAGCACAATTGGATAATGCAAACCGACAAAATTCTTATGAATCCAAAGTGTCAAAACAAGATGCCCAAGAAAATGCTGTAACAAAACTATCGGAACAAAAAATAGTGCTTAATAATACAATACCAGAATTGATCCAACAAAAAAACGAAAGCATTAACCCGGAAATAAAAGTTGCTGCGGCGGCCGCAGAACTTGCCTCACGTAAAATCGAAACCATAAAAACTGTTGAAATAAAACAAGATAGCCTTCTCTTAGCTCTTTATGATAATGGAGAAATTGATGGAGACACAGTAAGCGTTCTTTTAAATGGCAAAGTAATAATGCCAAGACAAGGGCTTATGGCAAGAGCAATAAATAAAACAATTTATCTTACACCTGAAATGGGTGATTCCATAACTTTAATTATGTATGCAGAAAATCTTGGCAGCATTCCGCCTAATACCGGGTTGTTGGTTGTACATGACGGAGACGATGTCTACGAAATTCGCTTTTCGGGAGATCTTCAAAAAAGCTCTGCGATTATTTTGAAAAGAAGAAAGCACAACTAAAAGCGTTTATGCATGGCCGATATTTTGCGGGATAAAAAAGAAGATACAGTTAAGCTTACTCAATTTTCCAGGGGCGCAGG
>JBEPVC010000178.1:0-4929 GCA_041691235.1 Chitinophagaceae bacterium | reverse complement strand
GAGTGATAATTAAAAAGTAAAAATTCAAAATAAAAAAGAATACAATTTTTGACTTAAATAATAACTATGCTTAAAAATTATGTCAAAACTGCACTCAGAAACCTTTGGAGAAATAAGGCATTTTCACTAATCAATATTTTCGGGCTTGCATTGGGGATGGCTTGCAGTTTATTAATCATGTTATGGGTGAATGATGAATATAACGTTGATGCATTTCATAAAAGCGGAACGCAGCTTTTCAGTGTGTATGAACGTCAGAATCATGATGGCGTAATCAGCGCTGATCACCAATCGCCGGGAGTTATGGCAGATGAAATGAAACGCGTATTGCCTGAAGTGCAATATGCCACCAACAATGCCTGGAATGAACTGAACACATTTGAAGCAAATAATAAAATCAATAAAGAAAACGGCAACTATGCAGGGCAGGATTTTTTTAAAATGTTTACTTATCCTCTGCTCGAGGGAAAAGCAGTTACTGCACTTCAATCTCCACTTGATATTGCGATTTCAAAAAAAATGGCTGAAGATTTCTTTGGTTCACCCGCAGAAGCAATTGGTAAAACAATACGTTATCAGAACAGGAAAGATTTGAAGATTATGGCTGTGTTTGATAATGTTCCAAAAAACAGTTCAGCGCAATTTGATTATATCATTAACTGGCAAACTTTTTTAGAAGGTAATGACTGGGCAAAAGACTGGACGAACAACGGACCTAAATGTTATATCATGCTGCGTGGTGGCACTAACCCTAAAACTTTTGAATCTAAAATAACCCGCTTCCTGGATAATTATAATAAAGAACAAACACCAAATAATTATATAAGATTGGCTATTCAAAAATATGGAGACATATATCTTCATTCCAATTTTAAAAACGGTGAATTATCAGGCGGCAGAATTCAATATGTTCAGCTCTTCAGTATTATCGCCATTTTTATTTTACTTATTGCCTGTATCAATTTCATGAATCTTACTACGGCGCGTTCTGTAAAACGTGCAAAAGAAATCGGGGTAAGAAAAGTAGTTGGCGCAATACGTTTGGCTTTAATACGGCAATTTATTTGGGAGGCTTTATTGATAGTGATGTTATCAGCAATCATTGCATTGGCAATTGTACTGTTAGCATTGCCATCGTTCAATCAACTCACCGGCAAACAAATCATCCTGCCTTATAATAATATTATATTCTGGTTGAGCATTACCGGCTTATTATTGATTACAGGTTTTATTTCAGGCAGCTATCCTGCATTGTATTTATCATCGTTCAAACCGGTGCTCGTATTAAAAGGTTCATTAAAATTCAGCCAGGGCGCTTTATGGTTTCGAAAAGGGCTGGTTGTTTTTCAGTTTATGCTTTCCATTATATTAATTGTCGGAACGATTGTTATAAGCAAGCAGGTAAATTATATACAATCTGTAAATCTTGGCTACGACAGGGAAAATCTCATCTACATCCCATTGGAAGGCGACCTTACCGGCAAGTATGAATTGTTTAAAAATCAGACTTTAAATATGCCTGGCATTAAAAATATTACCCGAATGACGCAGAATCCAACACAAATAGATAACGGAACAGGAGGTGTTGTGTGGGATGGAAAAGATCCGAACTCAGGTGTGGAGTTTACACAAGCTTCGGTCGGCTATGATTTTACTAAAACCTTGCATACGCAAATTGCGAAGGGACGTGATTATTCAAAAGATTTTGCCACAGATTCGGTTGGATATATTGTTAATGAAACTGCACTAAAAATTATCGGATATAAAAATCCTATAGGCAAGCCATTAACTTTTTGGCAAAAGAAAGGAACGATTATCGGGGTGATTAAAGATTTCCATTTTAATTCACTGCATACAGCTATTAATCCATTGGTACTTCGCTTAGGTGAAAATGAACGATATGGCGAAGCTCTTGTGAGAACAGAATCCGGGGAAACAAAACAGGCTCTGGCAAGTCTTGAAAAAGTTTGTAAAGAACTCAATCCAAAATTTCCTTTTACTTATAAATTTTCTGATGAAGAATATGCCAATCTTTATAAGAGCGAACAGGTAGTAAGTAAACTCTCAGATTATTTTGCATTCCTTGCCATCTTTATTTCCTGCCTTGGTTTATTAGGATTGGTAATGTTTACGGCAGAACAGCGCACAAAAGAATTTGGTATAAGAAAAGTGCTTGGCGCAAGTCCTGCAACATTATTCAATTTACTCTCAAGAGAATTTTTATTGCTTGTATGTATTGCAATGCTTGTTGCATGCCCCATTGCATGGATAGCTATGAACAAATGGTTACAGGATTACGAATATCGCGTAAACATTACGTGGAGCATGTTTGCAGTTGCAGGTGTGCTGGCTGTTTTGATTGCATTAATAACCGTAAGTTTCCAGGCGATAAAAGCAGCCATTGCAAACCCGGTAAAAAGCTTGAGAAGCGAATAAATTAATTAACTGATGCGATAATGCGATAATATGCTAATGAAGAAAGGTTACTAACGGAGATGGTTAAATGAAAAGATAAATTAGTTATATGTTTAAAAATTATTTCAAAATCGCTTTGCGAAATTTATTAAGGCAAAAAGTTCTTGGCTCAATAAATATTCTTGGCTTGTCTCTCGGTATTGCATGCTTCTCACTTTTTATGTTGTATGCAGTAAATGAATTCAACTTTGACCGCTTTCATTCCAATGCCAAAAATATTTTTCGCGCATATCGCTGGACTGAAGCAATGAATGGAGACCCTGCAAGAGGGGATGTGTATATGCCTATGCCACTGGGCCCTGCTATGAAAGATGAATTGCCGGATGTCGAAAATTATGCCCGGTTAAGAGACGGATGGGGAGAGAGCTTTGTAAAAATTGGTGATAATGTACAACGCCTGAAAGTATCATTTGCCGATCCGCAGATTTTTTCAATGTTTGATTTCAAATTTAAAACCGGCGATCCCCAATCATCTTTAAAGGCACTAAACAATATTGTAATTACTGAAAGTGTAGCCAAACAATTTTTTGGCTCCAATGGTTATAAGGATGCTATTGGTAAAACCATTCAGGTAAAAATTGATGACGGTTTTCTGCCCTTTGTAATAAGTGGCGTAGCAAAAAACGTCCCGGCTAATTCTTCTATAGAATTTGATGCGATGGCAAACTTTCATTTTTTTGAAACTACTGATGAAGGTAAAAGATCAGAAAACAAATGGACACGATCATCATTTATAACGTTTGTTCAATTGCGCCCTGGAAGCAACTTGCCAAATGATAATAATAAATTAGCAAGCTTTCGAAAAAAGTATTATCCTGATGAAGAAAGCAAATACAAAAAAGAAGGTTATGTATGGAAAAATAATTTAGCGCCTGTTCGCTATGGGTTGCAGCCACTGCTTTCTATGCATACAGATACAAAAATTGCCGGCGGTACTGTAGATAATGTTGATCCTAAAACTATCTGGATTTTATTAAGTATTGCCGCAGGAATATTATTGATTGCATGCATCAACTTTACAACGCTTGCTATTGGTCGCTCTGCAAGCAGAAGTAAAGAAGTAGGTGTAAGAAAAGTTATTGGTGCTGTAAAGAAACAATTGATATTTCAGTTTCTCGCTGAAGCTTTATTGTTAAGTATTATCTCAGCCTTACTTGGCTTACTAATAGCAAATATATTGCTGCCTTATTTTAACCAGCTATCAGGAAGAGAACTTACTTTTTCATTTTCCCTATACCCTGAAATGATTTGGCTGCTCGTTGGCTTAACTTTGCTTGTTGGATTATTAGCAGGTGCATATCCGGCTATAATACTTTCAGGATTTAAACCGATTGAAATTTTAAAAAATAAAATTAAAGTTGGTGGATCAAATTTGTTTACCCGTTCGCTTGTAACTCTTCAATTTGCAGTTTCCATTGCATTAATCATATCAACAGTTATCATATTGCAGCAGGTAAAATATATGAGCAGTAAAAACCCAGGCTTCAATAAAGACAATGTTGTAATGGTAGATGCTTCTAAGACAGATACAAAAAAAATCTATCCTCTTTTCAAACAGGAGTTATCAAAAGAACCATCAATCTCCGGCATTGCAAGCGCAGAGTTGGGATTAGGCGAAGGACAAGGCTTTAGTGTTTCAGGATTCACTTATAATGGAAAGCCAAAAAATATTTTTGAATTTTTTATTGATCCTGATTATATAAAAGTGATGGGTATGCAAATGCTTGCCGGCAGAAATTTTACACAAACAATTTCAGCTGATACAACAACATCTGTAATTGTAAACGAAGCCCTGCTGAGAGATTTTGGATGGACAATCAATAACGCTGTGGGGCAGAAACTTACCGGTTACAATGATGACAACAAAAAAGATCCAGTAATAATTGGTGTGGTAAAAGATTTCAACTTCCGTTCCTTAAGCCAGCCTGTTGAACCGCAAATGTTTCACCAGTTTGCAAGCTATTCTCCCTATAAATTTTTTGTACGTATAAGGCCAGGCAATCCTTCTGCAGCTTTAGCTGCCATGAGCAAAGCATGGAGAAGTGTAATTGCTGATCTTCCTTTTAAATATTATTTTGTTGATGAAGAATTGAATAAATTTTACAAATCAGAACAAAGATGGAGTGCTATCATTGGGTGGGCCGGAGGCATATCTATTTTTCTTGCATGTCTTGGTTTATTCGGGCTTGCAGCATTGGCAGCCATTAATCGAACAAAAGAAATTGGTATAAGAAAAGTTCTTGGAGCAACAGTTACAAATGTTGTGAACCTGTTATCAAAAGATTTTTTAAAGCTAATTGGTATTGCGTTAATCATTGCTACGCCTGTTGCATGGTATTTCATGCAAAAATGGTTGCAGGATTTTGCTTATCGAATAAACATAAGTTGGCTGGTATTTTTTATGACAGGATTGTGTGTAGTTGCGGTTGCTTTAATTACCATTAGTTTCCAGGC
>JBEPVC010000177.1:0-4950 GCA_041691235.1 Chitinophagaceae bacterium | reverse complement strand
ACCGGCCCTTTGTACTTACTAACCCATTAAATTCTATTGCTAAATTACAAATTGCAGGAACATAAACAAATTAATTTTAAGTGATGTTAATAAATAGCACATCTGACCAATCATATGAATACAAATTATAAAAATAATATTCCCTATTGATAATCAATAGTTTATTGCCTATTTTAATTTGAATATTTTCTCAGCAGAAAGTAATTTCTTAAAAATATTTGGTTTATAATATAAACTACTTTATTATTGTGATAAATTTACGAAAATGTATAGGCTTTTACTTTCATCATTATTTTTTATCAGTACTTCAGCAATAGCCCAGGTAAAAATATCTGGCAAGATAACAGACAATCATAACAATCCGCTAGCTGGTGTTAGTATAAGTATTCACGATTCTTACGATGGATCTACTTCAGATTCCTTAGGAAATTATTCATTTTCTACAACGGAAAAAGGAGAGCATATTTTAAATGCAACTGCATCAGGTTATAAACTGGTTGATCAAAAAATAAATATTGAGGCGTTGCCAATAAATATAAACATATTACTAAAGGAAGAAATTACGGAATTAAAAGCTGTTGTAATAAGTGCCGGAACTTTCGAAGCGAGCGATCAAAAAAGAGCAACGGCTTTAAACCCGATTGATATTGTAACTACGGCCAGCGCTAATGCTGATATAACGGGCGCGATAAAAACACTGCCGGGCACGCAACAAGTTGGTGAAAGCGAAGGGCTATTTGTAAGAGGCGGAACTGCAACTGAAACAAAAATTTTTATTGATGGCACGTTGGTTAATAATTTCTTTTACAGCAGCGAGCCTCAACTTGCAACAAGAGGAAGATTTAATCCCTTTCTATTTAAAGGAACCATCTTCAGCTCTGGTGGTTATTCTGCGTTGTATGGCCAGGCACTCTCATCTGTTCTTCTATTAGAATCTATCGATCTGCCTGACAGAACTTCGGCGGATTTAGGGATTTCATACCTGGCTGCAAATGCAGGAATTCAAAAACTTGCAAAAAATAAAAAATCATCATGGGGTATTACGTACGCTTACACGAATCTTTCCCTTGTTTATAATCTTATAAAACAAAAGCTTGATTATTTCAAGGTGCCCATTGTACAGGAAGCGGACGCAAATTTTAGAATCAAAACATCTTCAACAGGATTTGTTAAATACTTTGGTTACTTCAGTACTACAAATGTGGGCTTTAGAAATAAGGATGTTGATTCATTAAATATGAAAGATGCTTTCGGACTTAAAAATTTCAACATGTACCACAATTTATCGTGGAGAGAAAAATTAGGCAATGGCTGGAAGTTCAATACCGGAGTTTCTTATAGTACTAACCATGATGCTATAAGCAATGAGTTTCAGGATGGTGAAAATAAAAAGCAGGAGCTTGTAAACGATCCTTTATATGCGTACAAAAATTTTGATATTGTAAATAAGGGTCAATATGTAAATGCAAAGGTTGTGTTTGAAAAAAAATTATTTAACCTAAGCGCCGTAAGATTTGGAAGTGAGTATAACTACAGTAATGAAAAAACAATTTACACACAATATGATGGCACAAAATTTCCACAAACCATAAAAGAAAATTTATTTGCAGGCTTCGCAGAATCGGATATTTATATCACGAATAATCTCGCGGCAAAAGTTGGAGCAAGAGCTGAACATTCCCAACAGCTTGATAAGTGGAATATTGCTCCAAGAATTTCATTGGCTTATAAATTTCCTGACAATAGCCAGTTTTCATTTGCTTATGGAATTTTTTACCAGGATCCGGAGAGAAAATATTTGCCTTCATTAAATGCATTACACTTTACACACGCAACTCATTATATTCTTCAGTATCAAAAAATAACGAACCTGCGCACGTTTCGTACAGAAATATTTTATAAAAAATATGACGATCTTCTCAAGACCGATGAAAGCAATGGAACATTTACTGCTATTAATAATAATGGTTTCGGCGATGCAAAAGGAATTGAATTTTTCTGGCGCGATAAAAAAACAATTAAGAACTTAGACTACTGGCTCTCTTATTCATACCTGGATACAAAACGTGATTTTCTTAATTATCCTTTTGCGATAGAACCTTCATTTGTTTCAAAGCATACTGCTTCGCTGGTAGTAAAAAAATTCGTAACAAAATTGAAAACACAATTCAATGCGTCGTATACTTTGGCAACCGGCAGGCCTTATTACAATATTAATTTTGATAACAATACCAATTCCTATAAAATTTTTGATGAAGGGCGTACGAAAGATTATAATAATTTAAGCTTGAGTATAAATTATTTGCCAGGTATAGGCAATACAAAATCAAAAAAGTTTACAGTCTTTGTATTATCTCTTACAAATGTTTTGGGAGCAAATAATATATACACTTATAACTATTCAGCAAATGGTAAAAACAAAGTTGCTGTTACACCACCTTCAAAGCGATTTTTGTATTTGGGATGTTTTATAAGTTTTGGAATAGATAGAACACAAGACGCAATTAATAATAATCTATAATTTAACTAAATTTTTTTTATGCAAAAAAATATAAGTCCTGCTTCGTCTGCTAATTCTACAATTTGGAAGATGGCAAAAAAAAGGGTAGCGTTTAAATATCATCTCCTCATTTATTTTTTAGTAAATATTTTCTTGTGGGTGTTATGGTATTTTAATCTTGAAAACAGTGGCGTACCAACCGATATGCACCGATTTCCCTGGCCTTTATGGCTTACGTTTATTTGGAGTATTGGTATAATTTATAATTATGTAGCAACTTATGGCAATAAAAATTTCTTTGTAGAAAGATAAAAAGCAATCAATAAAAATTTAAATAAAAACTAAAACGATCAAAATGAAAAAAATCCTTCTTCTTGCTGCAATTATTTGTTCAGCAAATTTCACTTTTGCGCAAAGCGAAAAATACACTGCAGCCATGAAAGCCAATATTGAGCTGCTTGATTCAATGATGGGAAAAGGCAACGCTTCAGAGATTGCCAACAATTTCGAACGCATTGCTGATGCAGAAAAAACCCAATGGCTTCCTTATTATTATGCAGCCTACTGCACAATTATGCAAGGCTATACGGAAAAAGACAATTCAAAAAAAGATGCAATTGCGGATAAAGCCCAGCAATTAATTGATAAGGCAGAAGTAATTTTAGGCAAAGAAAATTCAGAAACCGATGTTATTAAAAGCATGATTGCTACGGCGCACATGATGGTTGACCCACAAAGCAGGTATATGACTTACGGCCCTGCATCTACTGGCTTTATTGAAAAATCAAAATCATTCGATGCAACAAATCCACGCCCTGTTTTATTAGAAGCAGAATCTAAATTTTACACTCCTGAAGCCTATGGTGGTGGCAAAGATCTAGCCAAAGAGTATTTTGATAAAGCAAAAACTTTAGATGATAATTTTAAACCTGAAACTGAACTTTCACCAAACTGGGGCAAAACTTCTTTGCAATACTTTTTATCTCAATACAAATAATTTTTTATGAATCCTGAAGAAATAAGTATGACTGAAACAGAAAGTTTGCAGTTAATCACATCAATGATAAACAAAGCAAAAAACCGCTTTACCGAAACCGGAATGTTATATCTTCTTTGGGGTTGGCTCATATTAATTTGTTGTGTTATTGAGTTTGTAGGAATTCATTTTTATAAATATGATAAAGTATATTTTGTATGGTATTCTACATGGGGCTTATTGATTTATCAATTCTTTTATATTGCCAAAAGAAAAAAGAAGCGTAAAGTAAGAATGTACACCGGTGAAATTATTATGTATGTGTGGATTGTGTACATTATAACCTATGCGCTTTTTATTTTTATTTTAGTTTATGTTAAAGCGTATTCAGCCATTAACCCCGCTATATTAGCCACGTATGGAATGCCTACTTTTTTATGTGGCATAATTTTAAAATTCAAGCCTTTAAAAATCGGCGGTATTTGTTGTTGGTTACTTGCATTTGCTTCGCCATTTGTAAATTATGATTACCAATTTGCTCTCATAGCATGTGCTGTTACCGCTGCATGGATAATACCTGGCTATCGCCTGCAACAAAAATTTAAAAAAGAAAACTGATATGGAAGAAAAATTATTATCAGAACAGGAAAGCCTGCAGTTAATTACAAAAATGATAACCCAGGCAAAGAATCATTACTACGAAAGTGGCCTTGGTGCCTTGTTGTGGGGATTCACAAATTTAATTTGTTTCACACTTGCATACATGGATGCCACATTGAAATGGTTTAATATGCCGTTCAATCCTTTCTATCTTATGCTGATAACTTTTATATTACAGTTTTACTTTGATCGCAAAGAAAAAAAATATAAACACAGTGTTACGTTTAAAAATGAAGCTTGCCAATATATATGGCTTGCATTCGGCATAAGTGTTTTAATATTAACCATTGGTGGTGGCCTTGCAAACATCGGTTATATTGTACTTCCGCTGTTATTATTGCTATTCGGTCTCCCTACATTTATCACCGGTTGCATTACTAAGTTTTCTCCTTTTATTATTGGAGGAATTATTTGCTGGATATTATGCGTGGTTGGTTTTTTTTACCAAACTAATTTTACTTACCTGCTTGTAGCAGCAGGAGCCGGAGTCTCCTGGATAATTCCCGGGTTTATTTTAAGAGCAAGATTTTATAAGAACATAGCAAAAAGTAAAAATGGATTTTAAAGAATTAGATCCCATATTACATTCGCAACTACGCCTTGCCGTTATATCGCTTCTTATAAGTGTAAAGGAGGCGGAATTTACTTTTTTAAAAGAAAAAACAAATGCGACAGCCGGGAATTTGAGTGTACAAATTAACAAGCTAAAAGACGCCGGCTATATTGACATTACAAAACAATTCAACAATAATTACCCGCAAACAATTTGTAAAATAAACAGCAAGGGAATTGCTGCTTTTGAAAATTATGTAAA
>JBEPVC010000176.1:0-4971 GCA_041691235.1 Chitinophagaceae bacterium | reverse complement strand
TTACCATTTGATGAATCCAGGTTTCCTGTAGGCTCATCTGCAAGAATTAATTTAGGGTTATTAACTACTGCCCTAGCTACAGCGACTCTTTGCTGCTGGCCACCTGAAAGTTGTTGCGGATAGTGATTGCGGCGATGCATGATTTGCATTTTATCAAGAACTGCTTCAACACGTTTTTTTCTTTCATCACCTTTTACACCAAGATAAATTAACGGAAGCTCTACATTTTCAAAAACGGTAAGCTCATCAATAAGATTAAAACTTTGAAACACAAACCCAATATTGCGTTTACGCAGATCAGCTCTTTTGCGCTCATTGAAATCTGCCACTTCAATTCCATTAAATAAAAAACTTCCATCATCCGGATCATCCAGCAATCCTACAATATTGAGAAGCGTTGATTTTCCGCAACCCGACGGGCCCATTACTGCAACAAATTCGCCCTGCTTCACTTCAAATGAAAGTTTGTTTAATGCAACGGTTTCAACTTCCTCCGTGCGATAAATTTTTTCTAATTCAGAAATCTTGATCATTGTTTTAGTTTTTGTTTAAGTATTAACTTTTTTTATTTTTTTTTAAATCTTTATAAAAAACCCATCATCGTTATAGATCGGGTTATATTCAGCAGTAACTTTCGAAGCTTCTTCTGCAACAGAATATTTTGCAACGGAGCTACTGCATGTTAGGTTGCAAACTGTAGTTTCACTTTTTATTAATAGTGAACAGAAACACAGAAATACAAAAGCCATAAGCCGGAATAAAAGATACTTTTTCATAACAGTTGGTTTAAATGATTTAAGATGATTTTTTTTATCGTATGGTAGTCATGTCAGTATTTTAAAAAAAACATTTGCTACTTCTTCAACACCAGTTCCTGCATATTTCCATAATTTTCATAGCTTGATGTAACTACTTTGTCCCCCGGTTTCAATCCTTGTAATACTTCATAGTAATCCGGATTTTGCCGGCCAAGTTGTATATCAACTTTGTAAGCATTGCTACCATTTTCATTTACTTTAAAAATCCAGTTGCCACCGGTTTGCTGATAGAAACCACCCTTTGGCAACAGCACAGCCTGCGTTTCATCGCTTAGCGCTAAACGTATTTGGAGAGTTTGTCCACGGCGAATTCCTTTTGGCACTTTACCTACAAATTCCATATCTACCTGGAACCTGCCGTTAGTTACCTGGGTATATACTTTTTTAATTATCATTTTATAGGTTGTATCTGCAAAATCAAAATCGCCTTTAAGCCCGATAAAAATCCTTGAGATATAATGTTCATCAACGTCTACTCTTACTTTAAAACCATCCAAAACATCTATTTGCCCGAGCCGTTCTCCTTTATTTTTTGATTGGCCTTGTTCTGCGTCTAAGGATGTTAGTTGTCCGTCAATAGGTGCACGAACTATTAAGTCTCCAACTTTTTGACGCATAACCTGCAATGCATTTTGTGAGCCTTCAAATAATTGCCTTGCCTGGGTTACCTGTTGTTTATTGGAGGCTGAATCCTGCTGCAGAATTTGATCAGTAAGATTTTTCTTTTGCAAATAATAATTATAATCATTCAAAGCTTTCTGATATTCCTGTGAACCTATTGCTTTTTGCTCATACAGATGCTTATCTAATTTATATATACGCTCAGTTTCTTTCAACTGGCTTTCTACATCTGTCATTTGATTTAATTTGCTTACGGTATTTTGCTGTGCAGCATTTTTAGAAATCTGCATTTGAGTAAGTAAATTATATACATTGGTTTGTTGTGTTACCAGTCCGAGTTGTAAATCGGTATTTGACAATCTTAAAATCGGCTCGCCTTTCTTCATCATTGCGCCGTCATCTACAAATTTTTCTTCAACACGGCCGCCTTCTACTGCATCAAGATAAATTGTCGTAAGGGGAAGCACCACTCCGTTCACCGGAATAAACTCCTGGAAGGTGCCTTTGGTAATTGGGCTTATAGTAAGTCTTTCCGTGTCAACATTCAATTTGTTATTACCTGATGTGTAATAATAACTTGCACCAATTAAAACAACGATTGCAACAATTCCAAGAATCGTAAGGATTCTTTTCCTTGACCATTTCTTTTTTTCAATAACTCTGTCCACAATAAATATTTAAATGTTTAATCCTTTTTTAAAGAAGGTCACCGGTTTTACCCGGTGGCCTTTAAAACTAAAATGAGAAAATTCATCGCAACTTTCATGGGCATATACTATCAACACAATGCCATTGTTTGACGTTTGTGATAGTCAATAAGTTACAATTCTTAAAATCTGCGAAAATGGTCGCTACTGATACAGCATGTGTACGGTTTTGATACAGTTACCTTTGGTTTTCAAAATATAAAAAATTAATTGCCATGCTTTTGTATTTATGGTATAATTGCAGAAGAAGACAATACGCAAATGAAAATGGGCAATGGATAATTGGTAACTGAATAGTTATAACATTATTTTAATATTGGCTATTGAAAATTTTTTATTGAAAATTTTATTGAAGAAAAATGGTTTTAAAAAACGCAAGTATCTTAATTATAGATGATGACACGGATGTTTTAACAGCCGTAAGATTATTATTAAAAACCGAGGTAAAGGAGGTAGTCACAGAAAAAAATCCCGAAAATCTTCGCTGGCTTTTGTCAAAGCAAACCTTTGATCTCATTTTGCTGGATATGAATTTTACGAGTTCTATCAATACCGGCAATGAAGGCTTATTCTGGTTAAAAAAAATAAAGGAATTCGGCTCAGAAGCGTCTGTGATAATGATTACAGCTTATGGCGATATTGACCTGGCAGTAAGATCCCTAAAAGAAGGCGCGGCGGATTTTGTAGTGAAGCCGTGGCACAATGAAAAGCTGATTGAAACGATAAAGACAACACTGAAGGCAAAAGGAAAAGTTCCTTACAACACTCCTCCTTCGGGCAATTCTGTTATTGGAAATGAGTTGTTGGGCGAGTCGGAAATTATGCGGGACCTATTTTTTAAAATAGAAAAAATTGCACCAACCGAAGCAAATATTTTAATTCTTGGTGAAAACGGAACGGGCAAAGATTTAATAGCAAGAGCAATACATCAACAATCGCTGAGGGCAGAGAAGCCATTTGTAAAAGTTGATCTTGGTGCATTAACGGAATCCATTTTTGAGAGTGAGTTATTCGGTCATAAAAAAGGAGCATTTACAGGAGCAGGTGATGACAGGGCCGGAAGATTTGAAGCGGCCAATGGAGGAACTTTATTTCTTGATGAGATTGGAAATATTTCATTACAACAGCAGGTAAAATTATTAAGCGTTTTGCAAAACAGGCAAGTAACACGCCTTGGAAGCAATGACCCGATTAATATTGACATACGCCTGATATGTGCTACCAACCTGCCTTTGACTGAGCTGGCAAATGAAAACCGTTTTAGAAAAGATCTTATTTATCGCATAAACACTGTGGAGATTGTCGTGCCTCCTTTGCGAAAAAGGGATGAGGATATCCTGGTGCTTGCAAAACACTTTGCCCACATTTACGCAATAAAATATTTCAAGCCTGAGCCGGTGTTTGACACGAAAGCCATTGAAAAAATAAAGCAATACCTTTTCCCCGGTAATGTTCGCGAACTGCAATACACAATGGAACGTGCGGTTATCATGTCTGATGGTGAAGACCTTTCTTCTTCCGATCTTATTTTTTCTCCGATTGAATCTTCAGCAATTAAAGATGCCGAGCCCGTGGAATTCAACCTGAGTACTGTTGAAAAAAATACTATTTTACGGGTTATAGAAAAACATAACGGAAACATCAGCAGGGCAGCGAAAGAACTCGGACTTACAAGAACTGCACTTTACAGGAGATTGAGTAAATATGATATTTAACCGGGAGGCGACAAGGCAAACCTGATAAATTTTGTGTTGCTGAATATTGGCGTTATAAATTTAAAAACTAAATATTGTCGTTTACCCCTATGGGTTAGTGACGATTACAGAAGGGTACATTATGATAAAGCGATTTGAATTCAGAATTCTTATAAGAATAATTTTATTATTTATTACACTTACAGCAACTTCATTTTTAATAGTAAAGGGATGGTTTATTTACTTGCTGTTAGTTTCTCCGGTTGTAATATACCAGGTAGTAGAAATGTATCGTTTTCAAAATAAGGCGCAAGACGAAATCAACCAGTTTGTGGAGTCAGTCCATTACCGTGATTTTTCAAGATATTTTGACGTAAAGCATGCCCCGGCTGAATTACAGCCAATGCGTGAAGGCTTTAACCAGATTAATACAACCTTTAAAGTTATAAGCAAAGAGAAGGAAACTCAGTACCAGTATCTTCAAAAAATACTTGAGCTGGTTGATACCGGAATTTTATCATATGAAGGTGATAGCGGCGAAATATTGTGGATGAATGAGTCCCTCAAAAAAATGCTGCAGGTTCCTTATTTAAAAACAATTCATTCATTGGCTAAGAGAGATAAAGAATTGTACGAAGATATTGTTGCATTAAAACCGGGAGATGGAAAAATTACAAAAGCTCACCTGGAAAAAGGTTCATTCAAAGTTTTATTATCCGCTACTGCTTTTCAAACAGAAGGAAAAAAATTCAAGCTAATTGCGTTTCAGAATATTAATGAAGCGCTTGATGAAACCGAATCAAAAGCCTGGCAGAAACTACTCAGCGTAATGACGCATGAAATAATGAACTCCGTAGCGCCTATCTCTTCTCTTGCTGATACTTTAAAAAACAGGCTGGAAAAATCTATGATGCACATGACGAATAAATCTCCTGCCGTGCATGACCTGGAATTGGGAATAGAAACAATAAAAAGACGAAGCGAAGGTTTATTAAAGTTTGCGGAAACATATCGCAACCTTAATAAAATTACCACACCGAATGTAAAAACAATTTATGTCAGAGATCTTTTTGAAGGCTTGCATCAATTAATGCAACCTACCCTGGCGCAAAAAAATATTGAACTGGAAAT
>JBEPVC010000175.1:0-5059 GCA_041691235.1 Chitinophagaceae bacterium | reverse complement strand
GATTCCGGTTACGGTGGTCTAACCGTTTTGAAAGAAATCATAAAACAACTACCCCAATACGATTACACTTATTTGGGAGACAATGCAAGAGCTCCTTATGGAACCAGGTCATTTCACACGGTTTATGAGTACACATTAGAATCGGTGAACTGGCTTTTTAAAAAAAACTGTCCTTTAATAATTCTCGCCTGCA
The DNA here is from genome assembly GCA_041691235.1 of Chitinophagaceae bacterium. Classification (GTDB taxonomy): domain Bacteria; phylum Bacteroidota; class Bacteroidia; order Chitinophagales; family Chitinophagaceae; genus Ginsengibacter. The sequence continues at coordinate 4,866 of JBEPVC010000175.1, read as the reverse complement.
ATACTGCCTCGGCAAAAGCTTTAAGGACTATTCAGCAAAACGATCTTCCGAAATATAGCGATAATAGGCGGGTGCTCGGTGTAATACGACCTACTGCAGAAATAATCGGTAATCACAGTAAAACAAAAGAAATAGGCATTTTAGGAACCAACGGCACGGTAGAATCTCAATCTTACCTAATTGAGATTAAAAAAAATTTTCCTGGTATTACGGTTCATCAACACGCTTGTCCGCTATGGGTCCCGTTGGTTGAGAACGATGAGTATTTATCAGATGGCGCGGATTATTTTATAAAAAAAGACCTAAGCATTCTGTTAAATAACTCAAATAAAATAGATACCATCTTACTTGCCTGCACGCATTATCCCCTTCTTTCTGATAAGATTAAAAAACATCTTCCAAAAAATATTACACTTATTTCCCAGGGAGAGATCGTGGCTGCGAGTTTGAAAGATTATTTACTCCGCCATACTGAAATTGAAGAAAAATGCAGTAAAAATGGATCCGTAGAATTTTATACAACTGATTCGGCTAAAGATTTTGATAAGCATTCTGCCGTATTCTTTGGCAAGAAAGTAAATTCTATGCATGTAGATTTATGAGATTTTACGATTGTGGCACTAGTTTTAGCGTTATTGCAATAATTCCTTAATTCATTAAAATTGGTGTTCTAAAATATAAAATTGTTTCTTACTTTTGCTGCCCTTTCACAAAATAGCAGGGATGGTGCCCGGCTGAAGAAATGAATAAATTTTTTAAAGGAAAAAATTAAATATAATGCCAGGGAAAAAACGCACATACCAGCCGCATAAACGCCGTCGTAAGAGTGTTCATGGTTTCAGAGAGCGCATGTCTACTGCAAACGGTCGCAAAGTATTGGCAAGTCGCAGAAAGAAAGGACGCCATAAGCTAACGGTTTCCGATGAGCACGGAAGTAAAAAATAATCAAATACAAATATTATATAATAGCCTCCTTATGGGGCTATTTTTTTATTTTAGCAAACACATAAATTTTTCGCACTAATAATTTCAACTATTCAGCACCAATTTACTTTAAAGGCTAATGAAAAATTGAAGAGCAGAAAGATGATCCAGCAGCTTTTCTCAGAGGGAAAATCGTTTTCAAATTTTCCCTTCAGGGTTATTTATCTTGAACCGGAAAAACAGTCTTCACTCTTGCAGGCAGCATTTTCAGTGAGTAGTAAAAACTTTAAAAAGGCGGTGGATAGAAACAGAATAAAAAGGCTGATGCGTGAATCTTATCGCTTGCAAAAAAAAAGTTTGCAGGCTATTCTTGAAGAGGATGATAAAAGTCTTTCAATCTTTTTTATTTATACAGGGAATGAAATACCCACCTACAATAATGTGTCGGAAAAAATTGGAGAAATTCTCAATAGTCTTGAAAAACTTTTCTTGCAAAAAAATTAGACCGAGCAAAAAAAATTACAAAAAAAGATCAGTATACAACTTACCCCCGGGATTAACAGCATATTTTTCTAAATCATGAATACCTTCCGCAGCCAGAATATCCTCATCAATAAAACAATTACCAGTGCAGGTTTCTGAAGATTTATTGAGAATATAAAAAGCGGCATCTGCAATTATTTCGGGAGTTCTGCTCATTTGAATTATCATTTCGCCACCAAGCAAATTTCTAACGGCTGCAGTGGCGATTGTAGTTTTTGGCCATAAGGTGTTTGCAGCGATATTATATTTTTTCAGTTCACCGGAAAGGCCCAATGCAATCATCGTCATATTATACTTGCTCATCGTATATGCGACATGGTTAGTCAACCATTTTTTATCAGGATTAATCGGTGGAGAAAGATTAAGGATGTGAGCGTTCTTTCCGTTTTTTAGATGCGGAATACAAGCTTTGCTTACAAAAAAAGTTCCCTTCACATTTATGTCATGCATAAGGCCGAACGCTTTAGGCTCTGTTTGTTCTACTTTGGTTAACGAAATAGCTGATGCGTTATTTATTAAAATATCTATACCGCCAAAAGCATGAACAGTCTTTTCAACAGCCAGTTGTACCTGGTCTTCAAAACGAATATCACATTGTATTGGAAGAGCCTTTGCTCCTGCTTCCTCAATCTCTTTGGCAGCAGTAAATATAGTTCCGCCCAACTTTGGATTTTCTTCTATTGACTTCGCTGCAATTGCAATATTTGCCCCTTCTTTTGCCAGTCGCAAAGCAATAGCTTTTCCTATTCCTCTTGAACCTCCTGTTATAAATACGGTTTTATTTTTAAAACTCATGCGCGAAGTTATACGTGAAATTTTCCCGGCAAATATCACTAAAGATAAAGTGAATGTAATAAAATCATGAAATAACTTAGCTTGATTATTATTTTGCAACAGCAACATCCTTTACACTTCCGGTACGCTTTAAAGCCCCCCAGCCTTGCAATTCTCCTTTAATAGCCTTGTTAAACGATTTAATAAGTATATAATACATAAGCTGACGATAAATTAATCGCTGCGGTAACATCCATACGAGTTTCAAATGATTTTCCTTTTCGTAAGCAAATGCTAAAGCAGCACCTGCAATGTCTATCAAACTAAAAATAATATAGTAGAAAATAATATGAGGAATACTTGCCACAATAATTCCAAACGACGCAGCAATCAAACTTAGAACAAGAATAATATCTGCAAGCGGAGCAAGAAAAGGTAGTATCAATTGGTATATAAAAATGTTGGGCATTGCAATCATTCCAAAATTTTTATACTTTGGATTAAAAAGGCTATCACGATGTTTCCAAAAACTTTGCATTACACCAAAACTCCACCTGAACCTTTGTTTTAAAAATTGCCTGAAAGTTTCTGGCGCTTCTGTATATGAAATGGCAGATGTACAATTTCTAATAGCATAGCCTTGCTTGTGGAGACGCATGGTAAGATCGCAATCTTCGGCCAGTGTATCAGTTGTAAAACCTCCGGCTATCAAAATTGCATCTTTCCTGAAAGCCCCTATAGCTCCGGGAACAACTGTAATGCAGTTTAATAAATCAAAAGCCCGGCGATCAAAATTTTGCGAAGTAACATATTCAATACTTTGCCATCTTGTTATCATATTTACCTGGTTCCCAACTTTTACATTTCCTGCAACTGCCGCTACATTATCAGTTTCAAATTTTTTCATCAATTCTGTTACAGCATCGGTTTTAAGTTGGGTATCTGCGTCTATGCATACAACAAAATCAGCGCGGGATTTCTGAATCCCAAAATTTAATGCAGACGCTTTGCCGCCATTTGATTTGGTAAAAACATTAACCTTCGAATTCGTTTTAAAGTATTCATAAACATTCTTGTAAGTGTTGTCCTTGCTGCCATCATCAACAAAAATAATTTCCAGTTGAGGATAATCCTGTGCCAGCAAACTATTTACAGTTCTGGTTGCATTAACTTCTTCGTTGTAAGCAGGCACTATTATACTTACTAACGGCCAATCGCTTTTATTTACAGGAAGTAAAAATGAATTATCCATTAATCCCGATCTTTTTTCCTTGCGTTTCTGAATACTTGCCAGCACTGCCATAAGTACAATACGGGTAACAGACAATAAAATACCAATTATGAAAAGCGAGAATAGAATGTGACCACTCCAGTATCCGGCTTCTGCCAGAAAAAAATTAAATTTCCTGGTCCATCTGTCCCGTGAAGAAGCTACGCGAGGCATTACTTCTTCTTTTGTTTTACCCATAAGGCCTGCTACCGTTGTAAAAACGAAACCTTTTGCCTTAAAATATTCTATTATTTTTGGCAACGCTTCTACCGTTGCCTGTCTTGTGTCACCACCGGCGTCGTGTAACAAAATAATACTGGCATTTCCACTTTGTTCCTGGTTTACAACCCTTGAAAAAATACTATCAGCAGTAACCCCGGGCTTCCAATCATTTGGATCAATACTTTCATTAATAGTCAAATAATTTTCACTCCGACTTCTTTCTATTGGCGCAAGCTCTTCATAAGTTTGTGGCTCAGAATCCGCGTTGTATGGAGCTCTGAATAAAATTGTAGAGTGCCCTGTAATGCACTCAATAAGCAGCCTGGTGAGTTTCATTTCAAGCCCGGCCCGCTGCAAACTCATGTCAGCAATATTGTGATGGGTAAAAGTATGGTTGCCTATTTCAAAGCCATCTTTATATTCCCGCTGCAGAATAGGAATATTTTGCTCCGCGTTGATCCCTACTACAAAGAACGTTGCCGGTACTTTTTCCCGCTCAAGTATATCGAGAATTTTAGGAGTATATTCAGCACTTGGACCATCGTCAAAAGTAAGAATGAGCTTGTGACCTTTGCCGGTTGTAGTATCTTCAGCAAACTTTCGTATAACATAACCGGAGGGCAACTGAACATAATTTTGTTCAGCAATTAATTGCTCGGTAGTGTCAATTTCAAGATCTATTTTTCCGGTCTCGGGAGAATAAACAATATCAAGCACTTCACCTTCGCCTTCAAAGTCAACATTATTTAAAACAACAGGTATAGTTTTTAATGAATCAAAATTAAAAGGATTTTGCTGCAGCGATGCGTTACTCAGGTTTCGGTTATAATATTTCCACATTCGTTGGTCTTCACTGCCAAGCCGCCACAGCACTGTGCCTGCTGTATGAAACTCATCACTGAATCTCAAAATATTAAAAGTTGTAGCGGCATCTGTAAACCAAACTTCATGCTGTTGTTTCTCTACATTGCCTGAGTCATCCTCTTGTTCTGATGCATAACTAAAATGAAGGTTATAGGAATCATTATCATAAATTATTTTCGCATTAAGCCCTTTAGCTTTATTAATAGCACCGTTATAAGTATATGAAGTATCATACTTGCCATTTGCCCAATCATATCCAAAACCCGCTA